>JBOFKE010000077.1:0-3788 GCA_051657185.1 Bacteroidales bacterium
AAATGGTTTGAAGAGGAAGGGCTGTATAATCTCACATTAAATCACGCAAGGTTAAACGGTTAAAAGAAACCGCCGTGTGCGAGAGCATGCACGGTGGTGTGAGAGGGCGGGGGAGTAATCCCCCTACCTACTCGATTATCTGTACAGATAAAAAAATCTTGTGTGGCTCAGGGATGCATCAGGCTGCTTTGACACTGGATTCTGATGGTGTAATGCTGCAATTGTACCTGCTATTATTTTAAGCTGAACAAAAAATAATTTTGAAAATAATGGTCGTTTTATTTTGTTTTTCAATTCAAGTTTCTAATTTTGCTCCCAACATACAAGCAAAAAACAAGTAATTTGAGATTATGAATATGCAAATGGTAAATAGATTTTGGTGGTGGCTTACAACTCTTCGAGGTGTGAGTAGTATGACCTATATCTATATATAACAAGCATATGCACATGTAATCATTAAATTTCTGCATATACTAAAAGGTCTGTCGTTACTCACGACAGGCCTTTTTTCGTTTAATCCATTCTGAAATAAAAAACAAATTATAGTCATGAGTAATTACAGTGTTACAAGCAACGGATATTATGGTGAATTTGGAGGGGCATTTGTTCCTGAAATATTAAATCAATGTATTGAGGAGTTAAAGAGCCGTTACCTGAGTGAGATTATGAAGCCTGATTTTCAGGCTGAATTTCATCAGCTTTTAAGAGATTACGTAGGTCGTCCTACACCGTTGTATTTTGCAAAACGACTTTCTGAAAAATATGGATGTAAAATCTATCTGAAGCGTGAGGACCTGAATCATACGGGAGCTCATAAGATCAATAATACGCTGGGGCAGATTCTGCTTGCGAAACGTATGGGCAAAAAACGTATTATTGCCGAAACCGGTGCCGGGCAACACGGTGTTGCAACCGCAACAGTTTGTGCATTAATGGGATTGAAGTGTATCGTTTATATGGGTAAAACAGATATAGAAAGACAACATATAAATGTTCAGAAAATGAGAATGTTGGGAGCGGAGGTCGTTGCAGCTACTTCAGGAAGCATGACACTGAAAGATGCAACAAATGAAGCCATACGTGACTGGTGTTGTCACCCCGAAGACACTTATTACATCATCGGGTCGGTTGTCGGTCCGCATCCATATCCGGATATGGTCGCTAAATTACAGTCTGTGATTAGTGAGGAGATCAAAAAACAATTGCTAGAACGGGAAGGTCGGGAAAATCCGGATTATCTGATCGCATGTATTGGCGGCGGGAGTAATGCAGCAGGAACTATTTATCACTATCTGGATAACGAGAAGGTTCGAATCCTTCTTGCTGAAGCAGGGGGTAAAGGCGTTAATTCGGGCGAGAGTGCAGCAACCATTCATCTGGGAACTGTCGGGGTGTTGCATGGAAGTAAAACGCTTGTTATGCAGGATGAAAATGGTCAGGTTACGGAACCTTACTCTATTTCAGCAGGGCTGGATTATCCGGGCATTGGCCCTCTGTATGCATATCTGGCTTACAAGAAACGGGCAGAAACTTTAGCTATAACTGATAATGAGGCATTGCAGGCAGCCTTTGAGCTGACAAGAACTGAAGGAATAATTCCGGCGCTTGAATCATCTCATGCCCTGGCTGTGTTATCCCGTCATTCATTCAAAAGTGATGATGTTGTCGTGCTTACAGTTTCGGGAAGAGGAGATAAAGATATGGATACCTATATAAAAGCATTAAACGCTAAATGATTATGAAAATCAGACTTCACACAAAAGGAAAGAAAATGTTGGCAGATTTACAAACGCCAATTTCCATATATCTGAAATTACGCGATTTATACCCCCAGTCAGTACTTCTGGAAAGCTCGGACTCCCGGGGGAATGAGAACAGTATTTCGATTATCGGTATTGAGCCGATTGCTTTTTTTAAACTTGAAAACAATATCGTAACTGAGAATTATGGTAAGAATCTGACCAAACAATATGAGCTGAATGCTGAGGATCGGATTACAGATAAGTTTTATCAGTTTACAAAATGTTTTGAAGTGGATGAACAAGAGGAAATGAATGGCTTTTTTGGATTCACATCATTCAATGCCGTGCGATACTTTGAGCCATCTTTGCCTCAGAATGTAAAATCTACGGATCTTTCGGTTCCCGATATTTATTATTTGCTCTATAAATATATACTGGTTATTAATCATTATAAGAATGAACTGACCTTACTTGAGAATCTTTACGAAAATGAAGAGTCTGAAATGGATCGGATCGAGTCATTGTTATGTAACAGGAATTTTGCAACCTATTCATTCAAGACGGTAGGAAATGAGTTATCAACGACCAGTCCGGAGGAATACCTGAAGATGGTTGAGAAAGGAATTGAGCATTGTAACCGGGGAGATGTATTTCAGATTGTATTATCAAGACGATTCAAACAGTCCTATCAGGGTGATGACTTTATGGTTTATCGTTCATTGCGTTCAGTTAATCCATCGCCCTATCTGTTTTATTTTGACTTTGGCTCATTCCGGATTTTCGGGTCTTCGCCCGAGACGCATTGCCGGATACAGAACGGAAGTGTATATATTGATCCGATTGCCGGGACTTTCAAACGAACAGGGATCCCGGATCAGGATGAAGAATTAGGACGACAGCTGTTGAAAGATCCCAAAGAAAATGCCGAACATGTTATGCTGGTAGATTTAGCCCGCAACGACCTGAGCCGCAATGCAACGAATGTTTCGATCGATTTCTTTAAAGAGGTACATTTCTATTCTCATGTAATTCATTTGGTTTCGCGTGTACGCGGGCAGTTAGGAGCGGACGTAAATCCGATCAAAGTATTTGCAGACTCTTTTCCTGCAGGAACCTTGTCAGGAGCTCCTAAAATCAGAGCAATGGAATTGATTAACGGGCTGGAGAAACATGATCGTGGAGCTTATGGCGGATGCATTGGCTATATAGGATTTAACGGAAATTTGAATCAGGCTATAACAATACGAACATTCGTAAGCAAGGATAACAATCTTTATTATCAGGCAGGTGCCGGGGTTGTCTCGAAGTCTGACCCTCAAAGTGAGTTGCAGGAAGTTAATAATAAACTGGGAGCTTTGAAAAAAGCGATTGATCAGGCAGAAACGATTCATTGAAAATAATTATGAAAAAGATATTGATACTGGATAATTACGATTCGTTTACTTATAACTTGTTTCATCTGGTAAATGAGCTGGGTTATACGGACGTAGATGTTTACAGAAACGACCAGATAAGTCTGGAATCTGTTGAGAAGTATGATAAAATTATTTTATCTCCGGGTCCGGGAGTTCCTTCACAGGCAGGAATCCTGATTCCTTTGATTGAGAAGTATGCAAAAAGCAAAAGCATTTTAGGTGTTTGTTTAGGACATCAGGCAATCGGGTCTGCCTTTGGTGCTGATTTAATTAATCTGAAAGAGGTGTATCACGGAATTTCATCGCCTATACAGATCATAGCAAATAATGATATCTTATTTGAGGGCTTGCCATCGGATATCGAAGTTGGCAGGTATCATTCGTGGGCTGTTGATACAACTAATCTCCCAGAAGATCTCATTGTTACAGCTGTTGATCAGGAAGGGATAATTATGGGATTAAGACATCGGACTTATGATGTACATGGTATTCAGTTTCACCCGGAATCCGTCCTGACTCCTCAGGGCAAAGTTATGTTATCCAATTTTCTGATGCACTAAACTAAATGAAATGAAAGAATTACTCAATCGTCTGATCGAGCATCAGACGTTAAATCAGGATGAGGCTTATC
>JBOFKE010000078.1:0-6622 GCA_051657185.1 Bacteroidales bacterium
AAGTCTATTTTCCAAAATTACAGAAAGAACAAGAGATGTCTTTTGGCGAAATCGGTATTAATCTGCTTAAAGAATACGGATATAATCCTTTGATCTGCTCTTCTGAAGAAGAGGCATTGCTTGCAGCAACAGACCTGAAGAGTGGTAATAAAAATTACCCGATCATCCTTTCATCAAGTGATACTTCAGGAGAAAAACCTTACGAAGAGTTTTTTACACCCTCAGAAGAAGTGAATCTGCATGACTATAAAGCCCTCGGAGTTATAGTTAATATGAAACCGAAAGCGATGAAAGAGATTGACCGGTTATTCAGTAACCTGGAGAATATCTTCGAATCGTCTGAAGCAACAAAAGCTGATATCGTAGCGGCAATGAAGGAATTTTTAGTGAATTTCGATCATATCGAAAAAGGAAAATCGTTAGACTCCAAAATGTAATTACCTATGTATAGTTCAGAAATATCTTTTATACGTGATCTGTTTCATTCAGAAGAATTCATTCCTTTACATGCTCCTTTTTTCGGAGGCAATGAAAAGGTTTATCTGAATGAATGCATTGATTCAACCTTCGTTTCCAGTGTTGGTAAGTTTGTTGATAAGTTCGAAGAAGTCGTTGCTGCCTATACGGGAGCAGCAAAAGCTGTTGTTTGTGTAAACGGAACAAACGCATTACATCTTGCGCTGGTTTTAGCAGGAGTCGAACGAAATGATGAAATTATCACACAGGCACTTACCTTTATTGCAACGGCTAATGCGATATCTTATTGTGGGGCACATCCTGTTTTCGCAGATGTCGATAAAGACACGATGGGACTTTCTCCGAAGGCTGTTGATAACTGGTTAACAAGTCATGCGGAGATACGAAACAATGAGTGTTTCAACAAAGAAACGGGACGAAGAATTAAGGTTGTCGTTCCCATGCATACTTTCGGTCATCCGATCCATCTGGATGAAATGGTTGATGTGTGTAAAAAATGGAATTTGGAATTAATTGAAGATGCAGCTGAAAGTCTGGGCAGTTTCTATAAGGGTAAACATACCGGAACTTTTGGTAAAATCGGGGTTTTAAGCTTTAACGGTAATAAAACGATTACAACCGGTGGAGGTGGAATGCTTCTGTTCAATGACGAAGAACTTGGAAAATACGCCAAGCATCTGACTACACAGGCGAAAGTTCCGCATGCGTGGGAGTTCGTGCACGATCATATCGGCTACAATTACCGGATGCCTAATATCAATGCCGCATTGGGTTGTGCTCAAATGGAACAACTGGATGCGATATTAAAAGATAAAAGAGCTACTGCCGAATCTTACCAAAAATATTTCAACAATACATCGATTGAGTTCTTCAGTGAGCCGAAAGATTGTAGTTCAAATTACTGGCTAAACGCTGTAATTCTACCAGATAAAGAAGCTCAAATCCGTTTTCTTGAACAAACCAATGCAGAATGTGTAATGACCAGACCTGTCTGGGAGCTGATGAACCGGCTTCCAATGTTTGAAAATTGCCAGTCTGATGATCTGAAAAACACATACTGGTTTGCTGATCGAGTTGTTAATATTCCTAGTAGCGTTCGTGCATTATGAAACAGAAAATTGTGTTGATAGGAGGAGGAGGTCATTGCAAATCATGTATTGATGTGATCGAATCAACTGGCTATTATAAAATAGCTGGCATTTTAGATCGTCCGGAAGTACTCGATCAGCCTGTTCTGAATTATATTATCAATGGTACGGATGATGATATCGCTCTTTTACCTCATGATACGCAATGTTTGGTTACTGTAGGACAGTTGAAATCAGCAAATCTACGTAAACACCTTTATGAGCAGATCCTGAAAGAAGGATTGACTCCGGCTACGGTAATCTCTCCGCAGGCAATTGTATCTAAATATGCACAGATCGGTTCCGGAACCATCGTCCATCATGGTGCGGTTATCAATGTTAATGCTTATATAGGCAGTAATTGTATTATCAATTCAATGGCATTGGTTGAGCACGATGTCCGAATTGGCAATCACACACATATTGCAACAGGTGCACGAATCAACGGAAGCGTTGAAATCGGAGAGAGCTGCCTTATCGGAAGCGGCTCTGTAGTAATTCAGGGCATTTCTATTGCCGATCATGTAATCATAGGTGCAGGCAGTGTTGTGACCCATTCAATAAATGAACCGGGAATTTACTTCGGTAATCCCGCTAAAAAGAAAGAAACGAATGAATAAAACAATTATCATAGCCGAAGCCGGCGTAAATCATAACGGATCTTTGGCTATCGCCAAACAACTCGTTGAGAAAGCTGCGGAAGCAGGGGCTGATTATGTAAAATTTCAGACGTTTAAAACAGAAAACTTAGTAACGGTTTCAGCTACAAAAGCTGCATACCAGATTCAAAATACGGGTAATCAGGATTCTCAATTCAATATGCTCAGGAAGCTTGAATTAAGTGAGGCTGATCATTATGCTCTGCAAGCTCATTGTACAACTTACGGAATTAAATTTATATCCACTCCGTTTGATTTAGACTCTATTGATTTCCTTGCTGGCTTAGGAATGGACTTCTTTAAAATTCCTTCGGGTGAAATAACTAACTTCCCGTATCTGAAGCGTATTGCCCAGAAAGGGTTGCCCGTTATTCTTTCCAGTGGAATGGCTACGATGGAGGATATAACCAATACACTTTCAGTACTCGAGCGCTTTGGTTTAGACAAGAAACAAATCTCTTTATTGCATTGTACCACAGAATATCCGACTCCAATGAATGAAGTCAATCTGAATGCAATGCAAACCCTTCGGGATACATTTCAGGTTCCGATCGGATATTCAGACCATACACAAGGTATTGAAGTATCAATTGCTGCGACGGCATTAGGTGCTGCCATTATTGAGAAACATTTCACGCTGGACCGCAATATGGAAGGCCCGGATCATATTGCATCATTAGAACCTCAGGAACTAAAAGCAATGGTTCAGGCAATTCGCCATATCGAAAAAGCTTTGGGAGACGGGGAGAAAAAGCCCATGCCTTCCGAAACAAAAAATAAAGCGATTGCAAGAAAAAGTATTGTTGCGAAATGTCCGATCAGCGAAAATGAAATACTGACAGAGGATAATCTGACCGTAAAACGGCCAGGCGATGGTATTTCACCTATGCGATGGGAAGAGGTAGTCGGAACAAAGGCTAAACGTGCATTTAGTATTGACGAAAAAATTGAGTTATGAGAAAAATTTGCTTTGTCACAGGCTCACGGGCTGAATATGGTTTGCTGAGTAATATCATGCGTTTCGTTAAGGAAAACAAACAGTGCGAATTGCAAATTATAGCTACAAATATGCATTTATCTCCGGAATATGGTTTGACTTATCGGGAAATCGAAGCGGACGGATTTGTGATAAACCGGAAAGTTGAAATGCTTCTGGCTTCTGATACTCCGAATGCAACAACTAAATCGGTTGGTCTTGCGACCATCGGTTTTGCCGATGCGTATGAAGATCTGAAACCGGATCTTTTAGTTGTTTTAGGTGACCGGTATGAAATACTAAGCGCCGTTTCGGCTGCTTTGTTTTATCAAATTCCTGTCGCTCATTTACACGGGGGGGAGATCACAGAAGGTGCCTATGACGATGCTATACGTCATGCCATCACTAAAATGAGTCATTTGCATTTTACTTCAACTGAAAGTTATCGTCAACGCGTTATCCAGTTAGGTGAGAATCCCGATCATGTATTTAATGTCGGTGCTGTGGGTGTTGATAATATATTATCTCTACCTCTGTTAAGTAAAGCGGATCTCGAAAAGTCCATAAACTTTGAATTAACGGATAAATCGCTTTTAGTTACTTATCATCCGGTTACACTAGGCCGGACATCTGCAGAAACACAGATAGTTGACTTACTGGAAGCTCTCAAACCATTATTAGAAGAGTATAGGGTAATCTTCACCATGCCTAATTCTGATACAAATGGCCGGATCATTAAGCAACGCATCCAGGAGTTTGTTCAACAATATCCGCATGAAACAATTGCCTTTGATTCTTTAGGACTTAAACGATATTTGTCGGCATTGAAATATGTAACGGCTGTCGTAGGAAATTCATCAAGCGGAATTATTGAAGTTCCAAGCTTCGGGATACCAACGTTAAATATTGGAGACAGACAAAAAGGGCGCTTATGTGCCGATTCGGTTTTACACTGCGATATCAGTCCGACTGCTATTTCAAAGGGACTAGCAGAAATTCTGTCTCCTTCTTTTCTGGCTAAATCAGAGCAGACGATCAATCCGTATCACAAAGCAAATACAGCAAAAGTGATCGCAAAAATGCTTTGTAGCTTACCTTTAGACGGACTGATTATGAAATCATTTTATGATACAAAACAATGAACGATATCTCTAAATATATAATCTCTTCGAATGCATCATTAAATGATGCTCTGATAGCATTGAATAATCTCTCGGGAGATGTTTTGACACTATTAGTCGTTGATCCGGATGGTAAAATGGTCGGTACATTAACCGATGGAGATGTACGCCGGAATCTTATCGTAACGAAAGATCTTCAAACACCGATAACCAAAGCGATGAATACCCACTTCAAATATGCTATGAAGAATCAGACAGATGTCCGGTTTATTCATGACATGCGGAAAGCGGGAGTCATTCTTTTACCTGTTTTAGATGAAAGCAGACGAATCGTTACTTTATATAATCTAAAAAAACTTCGTTCTGTCTTACCAATTGATGCAGTATTAATGGCAGGAGGAAAAGGGGAGAGGTTGCGTCCGCTTACAGAACGAACCCCAAAGCCTTTATTACCCGTTAATGGTAAACCCATTATCGATTATAATATTGAGCGACTGATTAACTTTGGAGTCGATCATATCTCTGTTACTGTAAATTATCTGAAAGAACAACTGGAAGAACATTTCAAAGATCCTATTGAAGGTATTCAGGTAACATGTGTTTCAGAACCGGCTTTTCTGGGGACAATCGGTTCTCTGACCTTTGTTGAAAATTTCAGTAATGACACGATATTGGTTATGAATTCAGACCTGTTTACCAATATCGATTACGAAGAATTTTATCTTCACTTCAAGGAGCACAATGCGGATATGTCTGTTGCTTCAGTTCCATATACGGTCAATGTCCCGTATGGTATTTTTGAACTGGAGGGACGTAATATAAAAGGTGTCGTAGAAAAACCGACTTATAACTATTATGCGAATGCAGGAATTTATCTGATAAAAAAAGAGTTACTTAAGCTTATTCCGAAAGAGACCTTTTACAATGCCACGGATTTTTTGAAACTTCTGGCTGATAATGGCTATAACGTTATACGCTTCCCGATTACCGGCTATTGGCTGGATATCGGAAATCATTCAGAATACGCCAAAGCGTGTGATTTAGTCCATCATATTAAAGGTGATCAATAATCCAACATAAAGTACTGGTATGAAATTCTTATTTGTAATACCGGCAAGAGGAGGGAGCAAAGGTATCCCGCATAAAAACATCAAGCATCTTGCCGGCAAACCACTCATTTATTATGCCATTGATGTGGCTAAAGCTTTTTGTCAAGATGCCGATATATGTGTTTCAACAGATGATCATTCTATCTGCAAATGTGTAGAGAGTTATCCGTTGGAAGTTCCATTCATACGCCCCGATGAACTTGCGACAGACAATGCAGGTACATACGATGTTTTACTTCATGCTATAAGTTATTATGAAGCTAAAGGGTTTTTTTATGATGCAGTTGTTCTGCTCCAACCGACTTCTCCTTTCCGGAAAATTAGCCAGGTAAAGGAAGCTATGGACTTATACAAACCTTCACTTGATATGGTGGTTTCTGTAAAAGAATCTCATGCACCTACAGTTCTTTGTAATGAAAATACAGAGGGTTTCCTTGAACTCACATTTAACAAAAATGCAGGTAGAAGACAAGATATGTCCAGATATTATGAATACAATGGTGCAATCTATGTAATCAATATTAATAGTCTGAAACGAGAACCGATCGGCGCGTTCAAACGTAAGCTTAAATATATTATGGATGAAGAATCATCTTTAGATATCGATACTCCTTTAGATTGGACTATTGCTGAATGCATTATGAAAGATCGCTCATAATCTTATAACCAATCTGGCAGAACAAGCATTTTTTTCGGTTGCAATACTCTTTTTGCAACTGAATAAACGCTTGTGATTCATAAGCCGAATCAATCGACATACCCATTGCTTTCCAGCTACGTATGATAGAATTATCTTCTGCTTTCATCTGATATAGAAGATTAAAAGCCCATTCTGCATATTTCTCATCTCCGACATAACGATTATATGCAAAAAGAAGAGGTATAACCGCATTAATAATTAATCCATTAATTGAATTTTGTCCTAATCGTTTCTTGATTCGCGGAGAGTTTTCTTCAAATGAATAGTGTGTATCCCAAAAGGGATCGGTGTCAACCCGAAACAGCTTACTCCAACCACTTAAATCTCTTTCTTCTTTGATTATTTCAGCAAAAAGTCTTCCTCTATGATAAAGTAATGCTGCAAATTCGACTAATCTGATTATCGGAAAATTACCTGCATGTGTAAGTGACAACTTCCAGCTTTGCTTATCTA
>JBOFKE010000079.1:0-1945 GCA_051657185.1 Bacteroidales bacterium
AAAACGAACTCCTGTGTTACAGCTTTCTGTTTCTGCGCCTGAATAATGGTATAAATGGATTTTGGAGAATAATCCTGGTCCATATCCATTTGATCGTTCAGATACTGAAAGCTTGTTGTTGATGTAAATCTGAATTTATCGCCTGAATGTATCAACGAATAGCTGGCATTGGCCATGCGTCTCCAGTAACTGCTTTTGTCATTGATGCTGATTTTATCCAGACTCTGAGTTGAATCATTGTAGAATGCATACGGATATCCTCCCTGATCAACGAAATCGTATTGTCCAGTCAGTTCCATACGCCATTGCGGATCAACTAACCAGACTAAACGTCCGCGACCCCCGGCCGAAAAGGAGTGATCAATTTTCTTGCCATTATAATAATTCGTGAAATATCCGTTATTGTGATCGGCATATCCGCTTATAGAGAAAGCCAGTTTGTCCGAAAACTGATGGTGACGTGAGAGCGTTGCTTTTAGCTTGCCATAAGTTCCTCCGCCTAAAGATATACGTGTTGATTCAGACTGAAGCGGAGATCTGGTAAATACGTGAACAACTCCCCCCAACGTATTACGTCCATACAGTGTACCTTGCGGACCTCTTAATACTTCAATTTTATCAACATCGTAAAAGTCGAAATCAAATGCACTTTTGTCAAGATACGGAACATTATCTACATAAAGAGCAACAGCAGGGATTGCAAATCGCGAGCCGATACCACGAATATAGATCGCAGAAGTCAGCTTCGAACCATAATCCGGAATAAAGAAGTTCGGGACCATGTTACTGACCTCTTTAATACTGTTCAGATGGTGAGCATCAATAGTTGCTGCATTAATTAAGGATGAAGAAACCGGAAGTTTGCGTAGCGATTGGGTTTCTTTAGGAGTCGCTGAAATCTCGACTTCATCCAGGTTGATGATCCGGACATTTGTCGAATCTTTTTTCTCAACGCTTTTCAAGGAAGCGGTTAGGGATATACCCAAAATCAAAAGAAGAACACGTCTTACCATAAAAATCGATTCACTAATTAATTTAAATCTTAGAACTCTTACATATTCTGTATGAAAAAGTTGCGAAAGTTACAAATTGCTTTTGACGCGCTAAAACTTTTCGTTGAAATATGAACTACAAATGATCTCTTTCTTATCTTTGCAACGATGAATATATAAGCATTCTAACGAATTTATCATGGGTATAAAAAAAATCATATTAATTCTCTTAACTCTCGTTTCAGTTTACGCTCAATTCTCTTGTGCGAATATCGGGCGTCCGGGTGGTGGTCCGAAAGATGAAACTCCTCCCCGCTTCATTCGTAGTAATCCTCCTCAGAATTCGGTAAATTCACACAAAAGAAAGCTTGACCTGGAATTTGATGAGAATATACTTATTGAAAAAGTGGCAGAGAAGGTTATCATTTCTCCACCGCAGAAAAAAATGCCGGAAATCCGCTCTAATGGGCGCAGGCTTCATATTGAACTGAAAGACTCATTAAAGGATAGTACGACTTATGTAATTGATTTTTCGGATGCTATTGTCGATAATAATGAGAAAAATCCGTTGAAGGATTTCTCTTTTGCTTTTTCGACAGGAGCCGTTATTGATACATTCCGCATGTCAGGAACAGTTTTGAATGCAGCGGATCTGGAACCGGTTACAGGTATATTGGTTGGAGTTCAGTCTAATCTAAATGATTCGACTTTTACGACTTTGCCATTTGAGAAAATTACACAGACCGATCAATTCGGTAAATTCAATATCAAGAATATCTCTCAGAAAGATTATCGTTATTATGCCTTGAAGGACATAAACCGTACGTATATGTTCGACATGCCAAATGAGGATATTGCTTTTACAGAGCGAATCGTGCGTCCTGAGTCGGAGCCGACAACTGTAAATGATACAATCTTTAATCAAACCGGAGAGATTGATTCTGTTATGGTTC
>JBOFKE010000080.1:0-20161 GCA_051657185.1 Bacteroidales bacterium
CTAATTTGATAAGTCAGTGTCTCCGCTGTGATCAAAAAAAGTATATAAAAGCATTCGAAAGATATGAATTGATGTTGAGTTAATTGTGTCTTAATGAGTTGATTATATAAGTGGTTGTCGCGAAGAGGCTTACAAATAACCATATTTATCTGTTGTTTTTGGGAGAATGTCCGGGAGAAATAAATAGATTTGAAGGAGAGTTATCGGTATCCCGGATGTCCTATGAATTTGACATATTCAGATGAGGTGAGGTATAAAAACAAGAAAAGGTTGTCATCACGACAACCCCAACCCTTTTATTAACCTTAAAATCTAATACCATGAAAAAACCGATACAAATGTATGGCCTCTCGGCGTTTTCTCCAAATATTCAAGCGAAAAAAAGCGCGTATTTAACATCATTTCTACGTTGTAATACGAATGTAATACAATGTATTCGTTTTGTAATAGAAAATGGCACATCTGATCATAATGTGAGCATTGTGAGGCTATAATAATCGATTTGAAGAAATAATAACTCACGGAGATATCAATTTGATGTTTCAGGTTATTTTGATCAGATCTATATAATAACCTTTGTAAAAGGTGAACTAATAGAATGAATAAGTGTTCGATATTTGGTAGGATAGCTTATTTAAAGAGAGGTATTTATGAGATTTTGATATTAAAATCTCATAAAAAAATATTTTTTGATGGAATTATACTATCTTAGTCGATTATAAAGGATAATAAGAATAAACTTTAAATAATGGAATTATGAAAACATTTCGCTTTTTAGCAGGGATATTAACCCTATTGTTATTAGTAACCTCATGCGGTGGAGGTAGTGGAAATGGGAAAGGAATGACAATAAATGCAACAGGAGCACCGTATGAGTTACTGGTCGTTGTGAATAAAGAGTTATGGAAACGCGATGCCGGTAAAGCATTGGAAAATGTATTGAAATCAGATGCGGAGGGTTTGCCTCAATCAGAACCGAATTTTAAGGTATCGGTTGTTGATGAAACAAATTTCGATAAAATATTGAAGCCTGTCAGAAATATTGTGATTGTTGACATTGCAAAAACATATACAAAAGCAGCTATGTCTTATGGTCAGAATGTATGGTCAAACGGTCAGATGGTATTAACAATTAAGGCACCGGATGAAAAAAGTTTTCAAGATTTTGTAACAGCAAACGGTACTAAAATTGTCAACTTCTTTGTCAATTCTGAAATGAACAGAAATATTACTTACTTCAACTCCAAGTTTAATACGGATGTAAGAAATAAGGTAATGGACATGTTTGGAGCACAAGTATCTATTCCAAGTGATTTAAAACTGGATAAAGCAGGAAAAAACTTTTTCTGGGTAACAAATGATGCTTCGAAAGGGCGCATGGATTTTGCTATTTATGCTGTGCCATATAAAAAAGCAAATGCATTTTCTGCTCAGAGTTTGATCGCTATGCGTGACTCTGTAATGAAAGAAAACATTAAAGGATCGTCAGACAGTATGTTTATGACAACGACCAAAGTGATGCCGGTAATGTGTGATACTATTTCCGTTCATGGAAAATTTACAGTACGTTTGCGAGGTCTTTGGGAAATGAAGAATGATATGATGGGTGGTCCTTTTGTTTCATTATCACGCTTAGACGAGAAAACTCAACAAATTGTTACGGTAGAGGGCTTTGTATTTGCGCCATCTATGAGTAAACGTAATTTAATTCGTCGTTTGGAATCAATGTTATATACATTGAAATTATCTGATGAATTACAGAAAGAAGATGAATTGTTGTTAGGTGTTGACGAAAGCAGCAAATAACATAAAATATAAATTGAAATGCAAGAAGATAAAAAAATAAGAGTCGGAATTACTCAAGGGGATATTAACGGCGTTGGTTATGAAGTAATCATAAAGACATTTTCAGATGCTCGTATGATTGAATTATGTACGCCGGTGATTTATGGGTCTTCTAAAGTGTTGGCTTATCATCGTAAATCAATGGATTTACCGCCTGTTAATTACTCGTTAATAAATAGTGCTACAGAATTAAACGAGAACTGTGTCAATCTGATTAATTGTACAGAGGAAGATTTGAAAGTAGAATTTGGCAAACCGACTCAGGTTGCCGGCGAAGCAGCTCTTCTTTCTTTGGAAAAAGCGACAGCAGACTTAAAAGCGGGTTTGATTGACGTGATTGTAACAGCACCGATAAATAAAGACACTATTCAATCAGATGATTTTCATTTTCCGGGTCATACCGAATATCTGCATCATCATTTTGCATTGGGTCATAATGTCTTAATGTTGCTGGTAAGTGAAACCCTTAAAATAGCGGTTGTGACCGGACATATTCCGATTGCAAAGGTTTCTGAGTCTTTGACTAAAAATGAGATTCTTAATAAAATACGCTTGTTGCAAAATACGCTTGCTAAAGATTTTGATATTCAAAAGCCCCGTATTGCAGTATTAGGATTAAATCCTCATGCAGGAGATAATGGACTAATCGGAAATGAAGAAGTAGAAATTATCCAGCCAGCTATTCAGGCAGGACAGGATAGTGGAATACTTTGCTATGGTCCGTTCTCAGCAGATGGTTTCTTCGGATCGGGAATGTATCGGGAGTTTGATGCTACTTTAGCAATGTACCACGATCAGGGCTTGATTCCTTTCAAAACGATTGCAATGGATCAGGGTGTCAACTTTACAGCTGGTTTAAGTATCATACGTACATCTCCGGATCATGGGACTGCATATGATATTGCCGGAAAAGGGACTGCATCGGAAGAATCATTCAGACAGGCTATTTATATCGCTTTGGATGCGTATCGTAATCGCCAAAATTATATTGAGGCAAAACGAAATCCGTTACGTAAGCAGTACTTTAATAAGGACAATGATACAGATTTAAGTACACTTGTTGCTGAAAACAACGAAGATTAGCCAGATCTCTGGTGAAAAATAATGAGGGTCGTCTCTATAAAGTTTAGGCTTAAGAGACGACCTTTGTATTTTATGAATTAAAGAAATTATGGCAAAAAAGAAGATTGAATTCAAGATACAAAACTACGGTATATATACACAATGGGAGCGTGGTTCAAAGGATCTTCCTAAAATCAAAAAGATAACAACCGTTATTCCGGCAATTCTGGATATCGAATTTGGATTGGTTTTGCAGATTAAAGGCGGAAAAGGAATCTGTTTGGATTTTGAGATTATCCATCCTCCCTTTATCGATCTGAAAACCGGAGCAATTGCGCCTTCCTTTATCGGTCAGCATTTCGTAAACAGTAATGATTGGCGTTTTTTTATCGGAGATACACTCTGGGAACCTATTGAAGATAAGATAGGAGAATGGGAGATTATTGTCTGGCACGATGGCAAAGAAATAGCCAGAAAGAAATTTCAGATAATCGAAAATGAGTGATATACATCAATATAAAGTGAAAGAATAAAAAATGATTTTTCTGAAACGTTCGTATGTTTTTTTATGTGCATTAAAATATCTAATTTCGCGCTTTAATTTCAAAAAACAGATGGTCAAATGTTAGAAAAATTATTCAAACTCACAGAACACCGAACGAATGTTCGCCGCGAACTGGTTGCCGGTTTTACAACTTTCATGGCAATGGCTTATATTTTAGCTGTAAATCCTGATATATTATCCGCTGCAGGTATGGACAAAGGATCCGTATTTACAGCTACAGCTATAGCATCAGTGATTGGATGTCTGCTGATGGGGCTTTTTGCAAACTTACCGATCGGATTGGCTCCGGGCATGGGGCTTAATGCATTTTTTGCATTCACTGTCGTATTAACAATGGGATACTCTTATCAATTTGCACTTGCAGGTGTTTTTATTGAGGGTATCCTTTTTATTTTGATGTCCTTCTTTAATATTCGGGAATCCATAATAAAGGCCATACCTTCTAATGTAAAGATTAGTATCTCGATAGGTATCGGCTTGTTTATATCGTTAATCGGATTAAAAGGTGCGGGTATTATTGTTGATAATCCTGCAACTCTGGTAGCTTTAGGTAAAATGACAGATCCTTCAGTAATTCTGGGTATGATTGGTATTGGTATTGCTGCGGTTTTATTAATTCTGAATGTAAAGGGTGCATTATTAATAGCTATTCTGGGAACAACATTGATTGGTATTCCGATGGGTGTAACTCAAATCCCTGAAAACTTCAGTCCGGTTTCTTTAGCACCGGCGTTGCATAATAACTTTACTGCTTTTGACTGGTCGCAGATCTTTACAATGGATATGGTCATTATCGTATTTACATTTATGTTTATCGATATTTTTGATACAGTTGGAACTTTAATCGGTGTATGTACAAGTGCGAAATTATTGGATAAAGATGGTAATGTTCCTAACGTGAAGAAAGCATTACTTGCAGATGCAATTGCAACTTCAGTCGGAGCACTTATCGGAACAAGTACAGTTACTTCTTATGTGGAAAGTGCATCCGGAGTAGCAACCGGAGGACGTACAGGATTAACAGCTATTGTTGTAGGTGCGTTATTCTTTATCGCATTATTTTTGGCTCCGATCTTTTTAATTATACCTGCTGCTGCAACTTGTTCGGCACTTGTGATGGTTGGTTTATTTATGTTGCGCGTAGTTGGGAATGTTGATTTTGAAGATTTCTCTGAAGCGATTCCGGCTTTCCTGACAATTATATTTATTCCATTTTCATATAGTATCGCTGATGGTATTATGTTAGGTGTCGTAACGTATGTCGGTTTCAATGCTTGCTGTTTGAAATTTAATAAGTTAACACCGACAATGGTGATTCTGGCATTATTGTTTCTGGCTAAGATGGCATGGATGTAATAAAATATGAGAAATAAAAAAAGGAGATAACTCTTATGTTATCTCCTTTTTTATTTCTTACAAGATTACGATTTCGTCCATTCTTAAAGGATTTGCCTCAATATCTTCAGCATAGATGACCAGTTTTACAAAACGACCGCTTGCATTAAGTTTGTCCACTTCAAAGCGTTCTTGTTCGTTGTTTAGCTGAATGGTTCTAACCGGACTAAAATGTGCCCCATCCTGAGAGACTAATATTTCAGCTTTTTTACCACCGATAATTCCGAAAGAGACTTTATTAACGGGTGTGTTTTCCAATAAATCAATAGTCATTACTGCTTTGTTCTCCGGGAAATATACCCATCCATCAATTTCGTCCGCAAAAGAACTTAAACCATCAACCAATATATAAGGACTCTTCGTTTTAGGCGAAAAAATGGGTTTAGCAGTAGCTTTATTAAATTGGAAATCTAAGAAAAGAGGATCGCTCATTTCTGTATTTTCCTGGAATCCAATCGCGAATATTTTTTTATTCTCCGTGATCATAATAGGATTCGAATGCAAAGATGATGATCTGGTAGGTGTTTCCCCGCCAGTTGTATAACGAATATCTATATCTGGTCTGACAGTATTGATCCGCAATTGAATTTTACGATCCTTTACGGACGTTTGATAATTCAGTTCATACATCATTTTTGAAAAATCGATACGCATAGCTTTATAAACCGGTATCAGTGTATCCAGATTCCGAAGAAACAGTTTCCAGTTTTTTTCTTTATTACCGCTCCAGCAGATATCGGCAAAAGCAGCTGCATTAGGAAACGCTCTCCATGCATCATAAATTGTCATACTGGATTCACCACCCAGTATATTTCCGATCATACCTTGCAACTGACTCGAATAACGTAATCCACTACCTGGTTTATACATATAAATGTCTTTTAATGTACAATCCACCTCTTCGGGTTCAAGAATGATCGTGTTATCCAGATTAGGGTTTGTTATTTGCTCATCTATATTTGCTTCTTCTGCTGAAAGCTCAATGCAATGTAATGCAGCATAGGAGCCTATTTCGTGTAGAGCATCTCTGTCAAAAGGCATTCCGTTTTCGTCAATAGGATCCCAATATAAACGGTTCAGTTTATGTAGGCCCATTAAGTCAATGAATTTAAATATTTCATTTTTAGATAAACTGGTACTTTGCTTTTTTAATCTGATAGCCCGAACCTCCAGATAAGGATTATCTTTTACGATCGCTCCCTGTGCTGAGATTTGCATATTCGGGGTTGGTTGGGGACTTTCGATTTCAGCAGGCAGTAATTGTCTAAGCGATTGCAAAGCATTAAAAAAACCTTTGCGTGACGATGCACTAATTGTAATGGCTCGTGTATCAACTATCAATTGATATTGTTCATCACGCATTGTGTCATCTGTAATAAATCGAACGACATTTTTACTAGCTTTATCATTGTGCAAAACGCTCATGTTAAAACCGGTACTTTTTTCAATTTGTTTGATAAGTAAACCAGCTATTTCAGCTTGCTCATCATTTTCTACTGACCAAACAGTTTTGGGAGTAAAAAGAAAAGATGATGCTGAACGAACATAAGATTGAGGTTCAGGAATAATAGCCCATACAGAAACACTATTTACAAGTGTGGCTATTAACATAAAAGTAAAAAGAGTAAATCTTTTCATTTGAATAAATTTTTCTATAAATCAAAACAGGTAAAGGATAAGAATAAATCTTAGCTTATTATTATAACAACTAATATATGAAAAAATATCATACTAGCCTTAAATCGGAGCAAAAGTAATATTATATAATACAATTAGGATAGAAAAACGTTCAAATTTAAAAATAACTTCACAGGCATTAAACAGGATAAGAAGGCAAGTAATATTCAGGGGTATATCAAATGGATTTAAATAATTCATAAATCAGAAAGTCTAAGCTATTAGCCGATTTGATAATATGAAAATATGCGATAGCTTGGTATTTAAATTAATGTTGCTAACTTGCTGTCCTGTTAATTGTATCTATAAATATAATAATGATTGAATGAGAAAGAAACTAGTCTTTATTTGCATTTTTACTCATCTGCTAGGTGGTCAATTGTTTAGCAATAACCCTGCGAAAATAGTTGGAATACCACCTGCTGACGGAGGTCGGGGGCTTATTCGTGTGAGTAATACAGAAATCAGACATTATTCCGGAGCAAAAGGGGCGAAGGGGCGTATTATAATGGTAAGTAACGATAATGGTAAAACCTGGAATTCGAAACAGATAACAGATTCCTATCCCGAAAATTTTGGGGGCATACCTAAAGAAGCTCCTGCAATTACAAAGAATCCCATAACCGGCGAATTTATACGGGTGCAACCAATAAATGGTTATGTTTTTATTTCACAAGGTGGCATTGACGGACAATGGGGAGCTGTGACGAAAGATGGAAAGTTAAGTTTTGACTGGGAAGATTCTGATCGTAGCAATTTGGTTACTCTTTCGGGGATAATGAGAAATCCTATATTTATAGATGGAGGAAAACGCATACTTATTCCAGCTCATAGCGGAAGTTCTTATGTTCATATTTCAGATGATGGCGGTTTAACATGGACTCGTTCAATAAACAATATAGAAGCTCCTCCACATAAATCAGGAGGAATTCATAAAGGACATAGATGGCAGAATATCGGTGTTGAGGGAACTATTGCAGAATTACAGAACGGACGCCTCTGGATTTTAGTCCGTACCTCACAGGATCAGTATTATGAGGCATTTTCTGAAGATAAAGGAGAGAGTTGGTCTACTGCTCAACCTTCACGCTTTTGGGGAACATTGACAATGCCATGTATAAATCGATTGACGGATGGCCGATTATTAATGTTATGGACAAATACAACGTCACTGCCAGAAAATAAGGGAGCTAACTTAAGAGGGGGTGAAGATGCTTTTACCAATAGAGATTCTCATCATGCTGCAATATCTCATGATGATGGAAAAACCTGGATAGGATTCCGCGAAATAATCTTAGATGAACACAGGAATCAAAGCGATTATGCGACCTTTAATGGTTCAGAGGATCGGGGAAAGCATCAAAGCGAAATGGTTCAATTAGATAAAGATCATGTTCTTATTTCGCTGGGACAGCATAAAGAGCATAGAAAGTTAGTGATTTATGATACTCGATCGCTCTATGAAACAAAGCGTAGTTGTAATTTTGATGATGGACTGGATAACTGGACTATACATACTTATATTCCCGAAACAAAGGGACATTGCGCATATAACCGTAAGCCTTCGGTATCAATCGTTGATTATAAAGATAAGCCGGCAATGTTGGTAAAACGACTTGACGATACAGATTTGATAAGCGAGTCATTAGATGTTAATTATGAAAAAGGGGGAGCTACATGGAATTTTCCCAATGGAACGAAAGGGTCAGTATCAGTTGCTTTTACAATGAATGCAGGCAGTGAAGGTACACAAGTGAGCCTTACTGATCGTTTGTTTAATGCTTGTGATGAGACAACCGAAGAATTAGCAGTATATACATTAACTCTTCGTCCCGGAATGAAGCTTGGAAATAAAAAGCTGAAAGCAGGGAAGAGTTATAATCTGACTTTCAAATGGAATGGAGTTAACGATACAACCTCTTTATGTTACGTTTATCTTGATAATTCTCCGAAGCCAGTAATTTGTTTACCGCTTGTCAATCCAAGTCCTAACGGATTAAGTTATTTGCATCTCATTTCAAAAGCAGAAAAAGCAGATACCGGTACAATCATTGAAGCAGTAGAGGCTCATGTGATAAACTAAATGAATATAAAAACAGCACTCCTGTTCATACAAATATATGTATAGGGCAGGAGTGCTGATATTTTTAACGGATACGAGTCATTGCAAGAGTCAGAATGGATACTTTTACATTTGAAGCTTTCATTAATTCCTGAGCACAAGCGATAATTGTAGACCCTGTTGTCAATACATCATCAACTAAAAGAATATGTTTGTCAGCAATCCGGTCCGGATCTTTCAGATTAAATATATCCTGTACATTTTCCCATCGTTCATCTCTGTTCAACAAGGTTTGTGTCGGGTTATAAACAGTCCGTTCTATTGTTTGGTTATCAACATAGACACCAATAATCTTAGAAATGCCATTTGCCAGAATCTGACTTTGGTTATAGCCTCTCCGGTGTATCCGGCGGGGATGAAGCGGCACAGGAACAATCATGTCGATATCTTTAAAAAAATCACTTCGAAGCTTAATCCTGTTAGCCATATGTAACCCCATATAGAAAGCCAGTTTCTGATTGTTAAAGTATTTGATGCGATGTATCAAATGTCTGACACCTTCGTGATGAAAGTAATACAATGAAGTGGCTCGTTCAACCGGGAACTGACCCCAAAATCGCTTTTCATTCTCGCTTTGCTCAATCGATTCAAATCTCGTTTCCGGAAAATCAGTTAAGCAATGTGCACAAACGTACCTTTCCGAATTAATAAGATTCCTTCCACAACAATTACATCCTCTGGGGATAATAACATCAATTAATGCCCGGAGCGCATTTTCAATAAGTCCAACGGTAAAAATAATAAAATCAAACATGGTTAATAAAAGAATATAGTTTGTGAACTGTTTTGATGAGTGATACGAATAGGTGATTCGTGAAAAAAAATCAAAACAAGAACATCATTTAAAAATCGGTTTCTTCAATATCAAGGGCTTTTAGCGCTTTTTGTATTAGCGTGGAATCAAATCCCCTTCCCGCAGCAAAACGGAAGAGTTTGGCTTTCTCATCATAAGCATCTTTGGCTTTGATTGATTTCCTTTTTTGTTTAAGTAAATCGATCAGGATTGTTAGGTGTTCCTCTGATTCTGATTCATGGAAAAGTTCGCGATAGACAGATTGGCTTATACCTTTCAGTTTAAGCATGTATTCAATTTTTTTTCTGCCCCACTTATTGATTCGCGATTTATCCCGAATATAAGCTCGTGCATATCGCTCATCATCCAGAAAACGCTCTTTGTAGAGATAGTCTCTGATTCCGGTTATATCCGTTTCTTCAACTTCCCATTTACGGAGTTTTGTTTGTATATCCTGCCAGCATTGCTCCGAAGAGGCACATATTGAAGCCACTTTTTGTAAAGCTTGTTTATAGTCCATACTTCATACTGGTTAATAAGTTAACACTCCTGCCACAATTCGATCTCTGCCATATAGATCTTTAATCAGACGAACATTGCTATACCCCAGATCTTTTAAGAGTTGTGCCGTTTCTTTACCAAGCAGACTATTAATCTCGAAATATAACTTACCACCCTCCTTCAGTTTATCTAAACCTAAAACAGCGATTCTCCGATAAAATAAAAGCGGATCATCATCTGAAACAAATAAAGCAGTATGCGGTTCGTGATTTAAGACATTGCAATGCATGGCTGATTTTTCAGAATCCATCACGTAAGGCGGGTTACTGACAATAATATCAAATTTCTCAGACGGATGATTATCCGGAGCTAACACATCCTGAAGTACGAAAGATACATTTGCCTGAAGAGATTTATTGTTTGAAGCTGCGATCTTTAATGCGGCTTCTGAAATATCCCATGCTGTAACTTTGCTCCCGTGTAAATCTAAATTCAGTGAAATAGCGATACAACCACTACCTGTTCCAATATCTAAAATATCAACATTTTGTTGATTCTCTGTGATTATAAGTTCAACGAGTTCTTCTGTTTCTGAGCGTGGAATCAGAACTCCCGGAGCAACCTTAAAGTTACGACCAAAGAATTCTTCTTCGCCTAAAATATATTGGATTGGTTCATTGTTTTTCAGTCGAATGATAATTCGCTCCAATGCTTCGCGTTCAACATCTGAGAATATTCTATCTTTGTTCAAAATTAACTGTACACGATCTATTCCGAATACACTTCGTAATATACGCAAAGTGATAGCATCTGTTTCATTTTCGGGATAGATGCCGGATAGTGTGTTTTTAATATGTTTCATGAATGTTTGCATAAATACAAATATAGGCTTTAAAGTTCTAATATGGTCTATGATTAGGGTATAAACATTATAATATAAGAGTAAGAAAAATGAGTGAATCAACTGATCAGCAATATATGGAGCGCTGCTTGCAATTGGCAAGAATGGCGAAACGGACCGCACGACCAAATCCAATGGTTGGGGCTGTCGTTGTTTGTGACGGTAAAATTATAGGTGAAGGCTACCATCGGAAATGTGGAGAACCTCATGCCGAAGTAAATGCAATCCATTCCGTAAAAGAGAAGCATTTGCTAAAAAAATCAACGATTTATGTTTCGTTAGAGCCATGTTCGCATTATGGAAAAACACCTCCTTGTTCTGAGCTGATTATAAAATCAGGTATTCCACGGGTGGTTGTCGGATCTCTGGATCCCTTCCCGCAAGTGTCCGGAAGAGGAGTTCGTATGTTACGCCAGGCAGGGGTTGAGGTGAAAGTTGGTGTACTCGAAAAAGAATGTATTGCATTAAATACATACTTTATGCATTATCAGCAAGAGAAACTACCTTATGTTATATTGAAATGGGCAGAAAGTAAAGATGGCTACATCGATATGATTCGGGAAGAGTTTGAGAATGCGGCATTAATATCCAATAATCTGACTCAGACCTATGTGCATAAATTAAGATCAGAAGTTCAGGCTATTTTAGTAGGTACGGACACTGCTTTGAAAGATAATCCCTCTTTGTCTGTAAGATATTGGTCGGGTCAAAACCCGATTCGTGTGGTATTAGATAGGACAGGACGTTTACCTGTGAATTTGAAATTATTTGATAACACCGCGAAAACAATCATTTTCACAGAGAGTAAGGATGAGGTTGCTTCACGTTTTGCCACCAAAGATCAGATTCAGGTTATTCAAATACACTTTAATAAGAATCTGTTGAAAGAAATACTGGCAGAGCTGGGGCGTATGTCAGTTCAATCTTTACTGGTTGAAGGTGGAGCTCAGTTGTTACAGGCATTTATTGACCAGCGCTTATGGGATAAAGCTCAGATTGAAACAGGAAATGTAATTCTAAATGATGGGGTAAAGGCCCCTGTGTTGAAAAATGCATTTCTGATTGATACCGTTTTTTATCTAAAAAATCAGATTTCATACTATAAGCCGAATATATCTTGCGTTTTATAGGAATAAACAGTGTGATATTCCCTATTTCTAAATCTTTTTTGTTTCTTTGCATTTGTATATAATAGAATAGCGATGATTATATGAATTTGATTATAGATCAAGGAAATTCTTTTGTTAAGATTGCGGTTTTCGATAAAGATTCCATAATCGCAGTTTATCAAAAAGAAGAACTTCAGCAGTCTTTCATAGACACTCTGCGGCTTCAATATTCTATACAAAGAGGAATATTGTCAACCGTAAAAGAGATTGATAAGGATTTAGTGGAGTATCTGCATCATAAAATAGCTGAGTTCAGAATTTTATCGCACGAAACACTATTGCCATTCCGGATAGCTTATAAAACACCTGAAACATTAGGTCGTGATCGTATTGCAGCTATAGCAGGAGCATATTCGATTTATCCAAACCGAAATTGTCTCGTTATTGATGCAGGTACAGCCGTTACCTATGATTTTATTAATGATAAAGGCATTTATACAGGGGGCAATATTGCTCCGGGAATTGATTTAAGATTCAGATCATTACATCAGTTTACAGGAAAACTTCCGTTGGTTTCGGTAGAAGGGGAGATACCACTTCTTGGAAATAACACACAGACAGCCATTCGCTCGGGTGTAATCCAGGGATTAACCTACGAAATGGAAGGATATATTGCTGAGTTACAAGATAGATATTCAGATCTTTTGATTTTTTTAACCGGAGGATCAGGTAAATATTTTGAAGATCGGTTAAAATACCCCATATTTGCAGATAATAACATTGTCCTTAAGGGATTAAACAGTATAATTGAATATAATGCGAAACTTTAAAAAAGTACTCGGTCTCGCAATTGCGATTCTATCAGGAGTTTCTGTTTTTGCACAACAGACTACTTTGTCACCTTATACTCGCTATGGCTATGGAAATCTTTATGAAAACTCATTTGGACCAAGTAGTGCAATGGGAGGAGTAACCTATGGTATAAGAACTAAAACACAGATCAATCCGGGTAACCCGGCAAGCTACTCTATTACAGACTCTACAACGTTTCTGTTTGATATGGGAGTATTCTTACAAGCCGGATCTTTTTATCAGGGCGCATCAAAAAATCCAAACGGAGAACTGACTCCGGCTTCAAGAGAACACAAAATTACGGGTAACTTCGAATATGCTGCATTGCAATTCCCGATTATGAAAAATATGGGTGCCAGTGTCGGTATTATGCCTTTCTCATCTGTTGGGTATCGTTATGGTAACAGACAGGATATTGTCGGAGGTGTAGATAATATATATGAAGGATCAGGAGGTTTAAGCCAGGTATATGCCGGTTTGGCTTATAAATTCTTTGATCGTGTTTCTGTCGGAGCAAATTTTGCTTATTTATTTGGCAATATTACTCATATGGGTGGTTCGTATTTTCTTGATCCGCAGATCTATGATTCTTATATTTCGAAAAACCTAAACTTAAAAGGATTTAAAACTGATATTGGTGTTCAATATATTCAACCAATTGGTAAGAAAGATCGTTTAATTATAGGTGCTGTTTTTTCTCCGAAGGTTTCTCCGAAAACGCGTTTAGAAGAATATCGTACAATTGTGGGAACAAGTAGCGCATCTTCTAAAATAGATACTGTTAATATTGATCCTGCAACCAATCAATTTTCAATACCTCAGTCTTTCGGGATTGGTGCTTCTTATCAGATAGCCGATAAGTGGTTGCTGGCAGCAGATTATAGCTATCAGAACTGGAAAGATGCCAAATATTACAACACAACGGATACTTTAAACATCCGTCAGAAGATATCATTAGGTGCTGAATATACACCGGACATCACCAGTCGTTCGTTCTTCAAAAGAACAAAATATCGTGTAGGTGCACATCTTTCAGATTCTTATCTGAAAATGAATGATACAGGTTTACGCGAATATGGATTAAGCTTAGGATTAGGATTCCCGATCACGTCACCTTACGGTATGACTGTAGGTTCAATGGTGAATATTTCCTTTGAGTATATTAATTCGCGTCCGAAAGTTGGAACTATGATAAAAGAAGATTACTTTCGGGTAACACTGAATATGACATTTAATGAACTTTGGTTCTTTAAACGAAAATTGGATTAATAACATAACAAATAATAAACTCACACTACAATGAAAAAGCTTATAATTGTTGCTGCTGCCTTTATCTTAGGTATTGGTAATATGTCAGCTCAAAAAGGAGTTGATGATGGCTCAAAGTATGGTCATGGCGAGGATAGTATTCGTTGTATCACGAATCTGAGCTTATATCAACCATATGCGAAAAGCAAAAATTACAAAGATGCTTACGAATTCTGGAAATTAGCTTATGATGAGTGTCCGGCTTCATCGCGCGACCTTTATCTTTATGGAGCCCGTATTCTTGCATGGCAAATTCAACAAGCTAAAGATGCTGCAACTCAACAAAAGAAATTAGATGAGTTGATGGCTGTTTACGATCAACGTATCAAATACTTTGGAGATGATCCGAAATATCCGAAAGCGTGGGTTTTAGGACGTAAAGGTTTGGATTATGTAACTTATGCAGTGAATGATCAGGTAAAAGCTCCGGCTTATCCATGGTTAAAAGAATCTGTAACTGAGTTATGTGAAAACTCAGAAGTAGGCGTAATGCAA
Source organism: Bacteroidales bacterium (assembly GCA_051657185.1). Lineage (GTDB taxonomy): Bacteria > Bacteroidota > Bacteroidia > Bacteroidales > UBA7332 > UBA7332. The sequence goes on from JBOFKE010000080.1 coordinate 14,626, forward strand.
TTCTTCGTGAATGTCTCTTATTTGATGTTCAAAAATGATCCTGCTCATCGTGATAATTATATCCAGGACGTAATGAATACAACAAAATGTCTGGATACTAAAATCGCTGCAGGTGATAAATCAGCTGATCAGGCAAAAAAAGCAATTGAAGGAATGTTTGCTTCAAGTGGTGCTGCTGACTGTGAAACTTTACAACGTATTTACGCTGATAAAGTAGAGCAAAATAAAGGTAATCTTGAAGCTTTACAAGAAGCATTAACGCTTATGCGTAAAGTTGGATGTCAGGATATCGATGCTTATTTCGCAGCTTCAAACTATGCACATAAAATTGCTCCAACGTCAGAATCTGCTGCAGGTTTGGCTCAACAAGCTCTAAAAGATAAGAACTACAATCAAGCAATTCAATATTTAGAGGAAGCTATCGGAATGGAATCTGATAACGAAACTAAAGGAGATTATTATTTTGCTGCGGCTGCTATTCTTTCAGAACTTAACCAATACAGCAAAGCTCGTCAATATGCTTTGAAAGCAGCTGATTTGAAACCAGGTTTTGGTAAACCTTATTTGTTGATTGCAAATATGTATGCTAAAACAGCGTCATCAATTTATCCGGATGATAGAGTACTGCAACAAGTTGTGTACTATGCAGCAGTTGATAAATTAGAAAAAGCGCGTCAGGTAGATCCAAGTCTGACTAATGATGTGAATAAAGTGATTGGTACATATCGTGCTCAGTTCCCTCGTAATGAAGACATCTTTATGCATGGTGAATTAGAGAAAGGGAAACCATTTACTGTAGGTGGATGGATCCAGGAAAGAACAACAATCAGATAATTTATGGAAGAATCTTTTCATAAGAATCAAAGATCATATTTTATAAGCATAGCAGTTGCAACTTTTGCAACTGTTATGCTTGTTTTCTTTTCAAGCTGTTCTGAAAAAAAAGCAAAAGGACTAGATCCTGTGAATACTTCATTGGTTCCTACTATCCGGACCGAAGATGTTGTATCTTTAATATCCGACTCAGGGATCACACGCTATAAGTTTCAGGCAAAAGAGTGGCTGATGTTCAGTAAAGCTCAAAGCCCGTACTGGCACTTCCCAAGTGGAATCTATGTAGAGAAATTTGATTCGGTATTTGAAGTTGATGCAAGTATTCAAGCTGACTCTGCCTATTTCTGGGAACAAAAGAAACTTTGGGAGCTCAAAGGAAATGTGAAGATACAGAATATTCAGAACGAACGTTTCGATACACAGTTATTGTTTTGGGATCAGAATGCTCAGAAAATATATTCCGATAGTGCCATTCGAATCGAAAGGGCAGGCGGAAACGTTATATATGGGAAAGGATTTGTTTCGAATGAGCAAATGACCAGATGGGACATTCTCCAGACCAGTGCCGATCTTTATATAAAAGAAGACAGCACCAAAACAGATTCAACCAAGATCAAAACGGACTCAATACCTAAAACGACCCATAAAATAAAAGAGTAATATGAATTCGCTCACGGGAATATTAATAACAATTGCCTTGTCTGCATTCTTTTCAGGAATGGAGATCGCTTTTGTATCATCCAATAAACTGCGCTTTGAACTAGAAAAAAAACAGAAGAGCTTTTCGGTTTCTATTTTACAGCTTTTTTATGCGAATTCCGAAAACTTTATTTCTACGCTGTTGGTAGGAAACAATATATGTCTGGTTGTCTATGGGATGATTATGGCTAATCTGCTTGAACCGTTTCTGGCTAATTTTATACCTAATGAAGCGGTTGTTGTTCTGCTTCAGACGATAATCTCAACGGTAATAATCCTGATTACTGCCGAATTCTTACCTAAAACAATATTCCGGATTAATCCGAATTTATCGCTTCGGATATTTGCTCTTCCGCTATTGTTGATTTACATTCTGCTTTATCCGATAAGTAAGTTTGCAACGTTGGTATCAAAGTTAGTACTGAAACTATGCAGAATAAAGATTCATCCCCGATCCGATAAAAAAGTGTTTGGTAAAATCGATTTGAATTATTTTATCAAGGAAAGTATCGATGATTCGCTGGATAATTCGGAAATGGATACGGAGGTCAAAATCTTTCAGAAAGCATTGGATTTCTCCAATATCAGACTTCGTGATTGTATGGTTCCGCGAACAGATATTATCGCCGTTGAATGGAATACTTCTATTCCTAAGCTGATAACGACATTTTCTGAAAGTGGTTTTTCGAAAATTCCGGTGTTTAAAGAGGGTATCGATAATATTATTGGATATATTCACTCTTCCGAGATGTTTACAACACCAGACGATTGGCATATCCGCATCAATAAACTTCCATTCGTACCCGATACGATGGCAGCTCATAAATTGATGAAACTATTGATGCAACAGAAAAAGAGTATGGCAATTGTCGTTGACGAGCATGGAGGAACAGCAGGTATTGTAACACTTGAAGATATCCTTGAAGAGATAATCGGAGATATTCAGGACGAGCATGATACTTATAATCTGATCGCAAAAGAAATAGATCCTCACACCTTCATTGTTTCCGGACGTTATGAAATAGATAAGTTAAATCAACTTTTCGACTTAGATTTACCCGAATCAGAAGAGTATGCAACGATTGCAGGATATATCCTTCATTACTCCCAACGTTTTCCTGCGGTTAATGAAGTAGTCGATATTGAACCATATCAGTTTAAGATATTAAAGGCTACAGATACTAAGATCGATCTTATAAAAATAAAAACGGGAGAAGAATAATCGCCTAAATAATATAGAAGCCAGTTATTAAGATGAATATGCTTAATAGCTGGTTTTTTTGTGTCTTCAAAAATAGCCGATTACCCCGTGAGATTAAATAATTGAAATAAATCGCGAATAGTTTTTGTTATTCAATTATAGTTATATATTTGCCTAAATTAATAAATAGTAGTACTTCCATGGACTTTTGATTCGATCATATTATCAGCGAGCCTCCTTTTCTTACTTATTTGTAAATAAAATTATAATATATGATTGATATAATCATTCTGTGAAACTATATGTTGATCCGCAATCCGAGCATAATTTATATTCGGGTAAAGATATTGATGCATTCTTTAAATTCCTCCATCAGCCGATGTATAAAAAATAATGGCTATACGGGTTTACTCCGTGATATATAAATTGGGGAATAGAGCCTGCTGATCTACAGACTTCGTAATTTTTTTTTTACTATATAGGTGAAGATAATAATGACATTTAAGAACATAATTCAATCAAATTCCTTATGAAAAACTATTTAGTATTATTCTTTTTGTTGATATGGGTTTATAGCTGTACTCAAACACAGCATAATATTCCGATTTTCGCATCAAAACAAGCAGTGTATATACCAGTTACGATAGGAGACACAACCGTACAGATGCTATGGGATACCGGTGCAGACGCGACAATACTAAGTCAAGCTTTAGCTGATAAACTCGGAATTGAATATGATACGACCAAACAATCACAACTAACTCTTTTCTCTAGTCATTTTGGTGATAGGCGGGTACCATTAAAAAGAGATACTATCCCGGTATATCAGGGTAATAAAATCCTAAGCATTATCGGCAAATATTCTTATTCACTGAGACCTTTAATTGTTCCCGGTTTAAATAATAATTTATGTGTTTTGGGTACAGATTTTATGCATGATTTCTATTATGCTGTGCATTTAACGGATAATAAGTTATCATTATCAACTATGCCACTCTCATTTGCCGATTTGGAAATAACAGATTCAGTAGTATTTAAATTAAATACGAAGTATGGAAAACGCCCCATTTGTAAATCAAAAATTGACTCAGATTCATTAGAGCTATTTTTGGATTCGGGTATGGATATGGGATTATATTTAGGGAATGATAATTTTGGTACGCGTTATGATATTGTTTTAGAAGACTGTGATACAATATCCGAAACTTTTAAAGTTTTTAGCAAAATTGAAAGTAAGCCGACAGTGAAAATGAATTATAGAATGCGTGAAAATGAATTTAATATTGTGCACGATAGTATTTTTAAATTTGACTCATTCTCTATGCAAGCTTATATTCTGTTTGTACGATCTAAAAATCAGGAATCGATCTATAATGGTTACGTGACTTATGGTCTGATCTCTCGTTTCGATATATTTTATTATGATCCCGAAAATAGGGTTGCAAAGCTTTATAAAATAAAAGACTATGCGAGTTTATCCGGAGATGTCCCATTTTCAGAGTTTAAGAAGAGATCAAAAGTTATTGGCAAGTAATAGAATTATATAAATGACAAACTTATTGATTGCTATTCCTGATTCGACTCACTGAGATAAAGTCATGGATTTCATCTCAGTAGCTTCTTCATCATTTAACTGGGATTGATAAATATTTATATACCTGTGAATAAGTTGTTTAGCAGCTTGTTTAATAATATTACACATGTGTGATAATATGTTAACTGTAGGTCGCGCGAAATTGCGGTGTACATCGCACTTTTGTGCGACCTACTTCGCATTTTTGTGCGGTGTACACCGCAATTATTATTTATCCGTATTGCGGAAATAATTTAGCCTGTAATTTAATATAAATTCTACTGTATCGTAAATTACTTGCAGGCGGAAAAATAGCGATTAATCGTCCTTTTTTAAGAAAGGTAGCTTTCCATCAGACTTGCTATCTGTTTAGTTTAAAGCTATCTCAGCCGTTTTTACAGATAAATGGTTATTGTGGTGTCGATTGGTGTCGATTGGGTGCTGATTGGTGTCGATTGAAATTCTTGAATCGACACCCTTAAGATTCTGAACAGTAGTTGTTTGGGTGCCTGGTGTCGATAGTGTCGATTCAAAACACAAAAGTCCGGGTAGAGGTTATAGTTATATCTCTAAAAAGAAACGGCGCATCTTAGAAAAGATACGCCGTTTCTTATGAACGATACAGGCCTCAAAAGCAGTTACTTAAGAGCAAATGTCTTTGATGTGTATGTGAATTTCGATCCGTATAGATGAAATTATTTTTTTGATTTCTCAGTTGAAAGCATACCACAAGCAGCAAATATGTCTTCACCTCTGGAGCTTCTTATCGTGCAAATTACACCTTTGCTGTTTAGTCTGTCTCTGAAAGCTTCCATGGTTCTCATATCTGAAGATTTCAGATCTACATTCGGAATTGCGTGGAAACGGATCAGATTCATCCGGCAATCCATTCCTTTCAATAAACGAATCAATTCATCGGCATGGCGCATCGTATCGTTGTATCCTTTAAATACTATATATTCAAATGACAGACGACGTTGTTTCGAAAAGTCATACTGTTTTAATAACTCCAATATGTCGAGCATCGGGAATGCCTTTTCGATCGGCATAATTTCCAAACGCTCTGCAGGGAATGGTGAGTGAAGTGAGATAGCTACATGTACGTCTGTTTCTTCTAAAAGACGAATCAAGCCTTGTTTGTGTCCGATGCTTGATACGGTAATTCTTTTTGGACTCCATGCATACCCCCAAGGTGCAGTCAGTATTTGCAATACTTTCTTTAACTCATC
>JBOFKE010000081.1:0-4016 GCA_051657185.1 Bacteroidales bacterium
GATAATGCAAAATCGATATTATGAGTCAGATAAACAAAAGAACAATCCGAACGAACCATTTCAAGCTCATCCCAGATTCCTGATAATACCGATTCATTAATATGCAGTTCCGGTTCATCAATAACAGCAATAGCATTAGGTGGCAGCAACAAAACCGATCCTATCAGATAGAATATAATTTTCTCGCTGTCACTTAATCTATTTATATCGTAATGATTGACATCATATGATGTTTTTACACGAAAGGATTTATCCTGAATAATCAATTGACTGTAAGGTAAAAGCTTAGACCATATCCGGCTAAGTTTATCAAACCTTGTTTCAGAAAGAATCAATTCCTTACCTGACAGTGCTGCCTGCCTGAACATCATGGATGCTTCAATTTCATCTTGCATCAGTACAACTTTAAGTCTCTCGAATTCAGACAAATACTCTTTTTCACTAACTACCTCCAAAATCTGATCTTTGGTTTTATTCTTACGCTCCGGGACAAAGAAATATAACGAATTCAATGCAGAAATCTTAACTGCATTCTTATTCTTTTTAATTATCTCCGTTCCAAAACGGCTTTTACCTGATCCATTAGCGCCTATAACAACCATTGAGCTATAGCCATCCAATACGACATCAGATATTTCATCTCTGGATTTTGGTAATATTAGTTTCATCATGTGTTCAGTGTATCAGACATTCGTTGAATTATTTGGATTCTCTGTTGGTAAAGTACTTCATAAATTGTGTGCGTTCGTAGAAGCTCTGATCATTTATGTCTCTGTAGTTCAGTTTACCACGGAACTCTGCCAGAGAATCAAAACCTTGTTTATCCATCCAGGCCTCCAGACAAGTTTCCATTTGGTTGATCACATCATTCCCATTTTCGTAAACCGTCGTACACAACTGTACCGTTGTTGCTCCTGAAAGAATAACTTTTACAGCATCTTCCCATTCCAGTACACCTGTAGAAGCTGAAATATCTATATTGGATGTTTTACCCGAAATCACCCCTACCCATCTCAACATATGACTTAAGTCTCCTTTGCGGCTGAAGATATTACCTACAGTCATTTGCAGTGTATCAATATTAATATCAACCGGATAGTATTTATTAAACAATACAACAGCTTTGGCACCGGCTCCTTTAAGTGATTCTACTAAATGAACCAGATTGTCGTGATTTTCCCCGATCTTAACAATAACCGGTATTGACAACTCTTTAACGACGCTGCGAACAATGTCTACATGAGCCTGAGTCACATTCATTCCTTCTTTAGAGGTATCCAGCAAAGAGATATTAAGTTCGAGAGCCGAAGCACCTGCATCCTGAATAGCTTTTGCAAACTTAGTCCACTGTCCGTTCCGGTAGCAGTTTACACTAGCAATAATCGGAATATCACACGCTTCCGAAGCTTGTTTCACTAACGTCTTATACTCTTCCAGTCTTTCTGCCTGAACATATTGTTTGATATAGTCTTCAGCTTCCGGATAGTCAGATGTATTCAGGTATTGTGTTGACATAATATCCAATTGCTCTTCAAACAATGATTTTAATACAATCGCACCTGCACCGGCTTTGTTCAAAGCCACACATTTATCAACTGTATTTGTCAATCCTGAACTACTTACAATAAAAGGGTTACGTAATTTTAACCCTGCGTATATTACTTCTAAATTCACCATGGTTAATCAGTTTAAGCAAATTGCTAATTTATTTAATAATTTCGAACTCCGAAGATTGAGCTTCCGATTCTTACCAATGTGCTACCTTCTTCGATTGCAATTGTATAATCATCTGACATCCCCATCGATATTTGTTTAAAATATTCTTTATCTCCGAAATATGTTTTTTTCAATGTATCAAAAATCATTTTCAGACTCTTAAACTCCTTACGTATCTGTTGCTGATCGTCGCTGAATGTTGCCATCCCCATAACACCCACAATACGTACATTTTTTAATTCAGCAAGCTGTCCGGCAGACAAAAACTCTTTGGCTTCATCCAGAGATAGACCAAACTTCGTCTCTTCTTCTGCAATATGAAACTGAAGGAAACAATCGATTACACGATTCTTTTTTTGAGCTTCCTTGTTGATTTCTTTTAAAAGTTTAAATGAATCGACACTATGAATCAGACTTACAAACGGAATAATATATTTAATTTTATTCGTTTGCAGATGACCGATAAAATGCCATTCAATATCTTTAGGTAAATGCTCTGCCTTAGGTACTAATTCCTGCACTTTACTTTCACCGAATATTCTTTGTCCCGCTTGATAAGCCTCCATAACAGATTCTTCGGGATGAAATTTTGAAACGGCCACCAGAGAGACTTGCTCTGGTAGTTCCGCTTTCAAAGAATGTATTTTATCTTGTATATGTCCCATTTTATTGATCAATCTCTGTTTTCACTTCAGTCTCTTCCGAATTAAACGGAAAAATATCCATAAGCGGAGTTTCAGCTACTGATGCTATGACGTAGTCAGCCATTGTGCCTTTCATTCCTTTATCAAGATTAGCTACAGCTTCACGAAGATCGCCCGCCTGAATTAACATAAAACAAGATGTTTTCTTTTCAGCTCCGCTACGCTCATCAATTGTCACGAACTGAACTTTTGCCTTGAACCATCTGTCACCTGTTTCATCTTCAAAAATCTCACTGATTTTTGCACGTTTAATATCAGATACAGTAAATTCACCTGTAATAAAAGGAGTCACCTCTTTAATGATTCGTGCTTCGGCTTCAGTAAACGACAATGCATCTACCAGATAAGGTTCTGTTACTTTCTTCAACATTCCGTTCTCAATCGTTTTCTCATAACGAACCTTACATTCAAACCAGTTATTCATATTTATGTTATAATTTATTTTCAGTTATTATGTCTAAAATATTCACTCTTGCAAATGTATAATTAATTCTTAAAATACTCCCCGTTTCGATAAATTTTGAAGAGTTATTGATTAGATTTGCATAAGAACAAATCGAATATTGGATTTGTTACACCAAATACTCAATATAAACATTGCTAAATTATGACTATATACTTCAAGACACAGGCAGCTATAGACAGAGCTGCAGAAAAGATAAAAGCGGAAAATCCCCATTACGAAGTAAAATGGGGAACTATCATTTGTGATTGTGGCAAAACTCCCGGATACACAATAACCGACCCTGCAAACAATGATCATATTGTAGTTATATATGGTTGGTGTGGCTCTTGTTATCGCAACTCTTCGGATGAATTTCGGGGAGAATAGATTATCTTAAAAATAATTTATCATACCTTTGTATCAAAATTATACCAGAATGCACAATTTTAATCTTATGAACTCCGCACTCATTCTCGAAGGTGGAGGAATGCGAGGTACTTTTACTGCAGGGGTTTTGGATACTTTTTTACGGAGAGATATTCATTTCCCATACCTTATAGGTGTTTCTGCAGGCTCTACAAATGCCTTATCTTATTTATCTAAACAAATCGGACGAACAAGATCCATTAATATAGATATGCTTAAAAAGTATCACTATATCGGATTTAAACATTACGTACGCAAGAAGAACTGGATTGATTATGACTTATTATTCCATTCTTTCCCGTTCAATGAAGTTCCTTTTGACTTTGACACTTTCTTCTCAAATGAAACTAAGTATGAATTTGTAGCGACTGATTGTCTAACAGGAAGAGCCCATTACCTGACTGAAAAGGAAGACCCCGATCGACTTTTGACTATCTGTAAAGCGTCATGCAGTTTGCCTTTTATCAGCCCGGTTGTTGATGTGGATGGAACGCCTATGCTTGACGGAGGCATCAGTGACTCAATTCCTATAGAAAGAGCTATCAGTAAAGGATACAAAAACAATGTATTGATTCTGACTCAGGAAAAAGGATACAGAAAGAAAATATCATCCATACAGATTCCTAAATTTGCATTGCGTAAATACCCTAAGATCTGCGAAGGATTAAATTTCCGAGCTTACAAATACAATGAAACGATGGATCTGATCGAAACACTTGAAGAGA
>JBOFKE010000082.1:0-3681 GCA_051657185.1 Bacteroidales bacterium
ATTATACCCTCCACCGATATCCAGAGTACTTCTTTTTCCCAGACTCAACTCAAAACCTATATTTGGAGTGTAAGTGTATGCTCCATAAAACAAATTGGTTTTCACCGCCGCTTGCTGAGAAAATCCCAATGACGATAAGCTCAGCAAGAGCATTATCAGCCAGAATCCTTTATTTTTACTCATAGATTTACCTCTATTCTTTATGAAACGACTTTTTATGATTATACGAATCATCAAAAAAGAAAATTCCGAGCCTTACTACATGAAATAACCCAAAAGTTATTTCACGCAGCAAAGCTCGGAACATTAAATGGAAATAAAACTGTATAAATAAAGCTATTAGCTGTATGTAATTTTACGTGATATTGTTTTTAGTTTTTTTTATCAGATCAATTTAATTAGTAAAAATCAAACCAAAAGCGACAGAACTTTCAGGTTGATTTACTGCGCTTTATACTATTCATCAGCTCTTTTGGGGTACATCCGTATTGTTTCCGACAAAATCTGATAAAGTGAGGTAAATCTGTAAAACCAAACTCCCAGATAATATTTGAGATTGTCGTAGAAGGAAGTGACATCCTTAATTTGATACTCTTCGCCTTTTGTTTCTGCATCCAATCCTTTACGGTTTCGCCAAATTCCTGCTTAAACTGACGGAGAAACGGAGAGTAACTCATTCCCATTTTAGAAGCCAGCTCATTTACATCCTGCCCATATCGATAACTTTCCATTACCCGGACCTTGAAATCAGTATTGCTTCCGACAATAGGAAAAAATAACTCGACTAACATCTTCTCCGAATATTCCATTCCTAGAAGAACAAACAACTCCTTCTGCTTTAATTCGTGAAGAAAACTGCAATTAATTCCTCTTTTGATATACCCCTCCATCAGCGTAACAAAAGAGTAAACGAATTCTGTCATTATCAAAGGCTTGAAATCATAACTTATTTCAGGCAAAAATCTTTTTTGATCAGCTATCCGACATCTGTCACAAAGAGACTCCACGCTATTATTGAACGAGAGTATAAGCATCTTCGAATCCGTAAGAGCGATTCCATGCATTTCTGCAGCCTGAGGAACAAAAAACAAATCGCCCTGAACAAACTGACGATATAAAAAATCATTATACGAAAATTCTGTCTCTCCCTGAAGCAAAAAGATTAAGCTGTGATGTTCAAAATTATGCCCATTGTAGCACTCTCCCTGTTTCGGGGAAACAATCTTGAATCCGATATTAAAGTCGGGAACATAGTGAACACAATTACCATGGTTGCATCTCGAATTCATATTGCTCTAATTTGTTATTAGTTCAGCTGTTGTTTCATTATTATAAAGTAATATACGAATAAAATAAAGCAGATCTGACCTTTATAGAAACATTTGTACTCCATTTAATTATTATATAGCTATATATAACTATATTTTGAAACTAATTGCAACCGAAGTAAACTGTTCCGGTGAAAGGGTTAAAACGCCCCAACAACATACAAATCGCCTGTTCTATTATTACAATACAAAGTTCAGTTATTTAAATGAAATGATCGCTGTAAAAAACAGACAAAAAGATGTATATTACTACCAGAGTCAATAATATCTTATATCTTTTTGTGCCGGCTTCACGACAACGTTTCAATATGTGATCTGAAAAATCTGATCTTCCGGATTCGTTCTTCAGTATAAAATCGGTAAGAGATTGGCAGTTTGTAACACAAAAGGGCCATCCGAGATCGGATAGCCCTTTTGTGTTAATTTAGCGACAATGCATTTTGATCATCGTATTTCTCCTGAAGACGAACTAATTCATTCTTCATTTCTTCTATTTTATCCTTATATTCTGCTTTGCCATAAAGATTATTCAATTCTTTAGGATCTTCCTGCAGATCATAAAATTCGTATGCATCCCCATCGCCATAAAAACGAATCAGCTTATAACGTTGGTCACGTACACCATAATGTTTCATTACTGTATGCTCATCCGGATATTCATAATAGTGATAGTAAAGAGAATTTCTCCAATCATCCGGCGTTTTATCTGTCAGTATAGGTAACAGCGACTCCCCTTGCATATCATCCGGAACATCAACACCAGCCAGATTCAGGAATGTCGGAGCAAAGTCTATATTCTGAACCAGATCCTTCGTTGCAACTCCTGTTTTACCTCCGGGAAGACGCATCATTAAAGGTGTACGGAAAGATTCCTCATACATAAAACGTTTATCAAACCATCCGTGCTCGCCCATATAGAATCCTTGGTCTGATGTATAAACGATCAATGTATTTTCCAATAAACCTTCTTGCTCAAGATAATCCAGAACACGTCCGATATTATTATCTAATGAATTTATACATTTTACGTAGTCATTCATATAGCGTTGGAATTTCCATTCTGTTAACTCCTTCCCGGTACGTTTCTTAGCCTTGAAGTCTGCTATAATCGGATTGTAATATTTATCCCATGCTGCAGCCTGAGCAGAATCCATATGCTCATAATTGCTTTTACCGCCAGCATCCATCCATTTCTGAGGAGTGACAATCTCGTCATCAACCATCTTCAGATCGTACACTTCATGCATATCTTTTTCGATGCTCATTTTCTGCTTTTGAGCAGCCATGCGTCCTTCATAGTTATCATAGAAGGTTTCCGGCAGTGGAAATTCAACTTCTTCTTCCCAAGACGTTGCATTCAACTCAGTCGTATCAGGCATCCAGGTTCTGTGAGGTGCCTTATGATGCAATAACAAACAGAACGGTTTCTCTTTTGTTCTTTTATTCTCAAGCCAGTCAAGAGCTATATCGGTTGTTACGTTTGTTGCATAACCGTTTATTCGCTTTTTATCACCCATTTCATTGAAATATGGGTTATAGTAAATACCTTGTCCGGGTAAAATATTCCAATAATCAAACCCTGTTGGTTCTGACACTAAATGCCATTTACCGACAACAGCTGTTTCATATCCTGCCTGTTGCAGTAATTTCGGATAAGTTTGCTGAGAACCATCGAATACGTCGCTATTTCCTCTAAACCCATTTTTATGACTGAATTTTCCGGTCAACATAATAGCACGGCTAGGCCCGCTAATTGAATTTCCGACATAAGCATTATCAAATCTTACTCCTTCATTCGCTATACGATCCAGATTAGGGGTTTGTAAATAACGGCTATCATAAGCTGATATTGTTTGATAAGAGTGATCATCCGTCATTATATACAAGATGTTCATTGGTTTTTTAGGTTCCTCTTTTTTTGTTGCGCAAGAGACGTTCGCTCCCGCAAGAGGCACAAGCATGGCCAAAAGATGTGTATGTTTCATTAGTCTTAATATTGTATTATATACGTAATAAGTTTATTGTTAGTTCTGTGTAACTTTTCATCATAGTTTTTTCACCTGAGCGCAAATTTAAAAATATTATCTTACAAAATAAATCTTTCATACATCGTTTAATCAAACAAGCGTATCTTTGCAGATATTTTATCCGATTATTTTATGTACGACAATTTTATTTCACTAATCCAAAACGGACAAACCAGAGAATTTATTGAATTAGCTAAAACGCAAGAGGCTAATTTTCTCAATTCCGAAAAAGATGAGAATGGATGGATTTTACTTCATCATGCAGCCGAGCATGGTGCCATTGACATTATGAAGTTCTTAATAGAAGTGGGTTGTGATGTTAATGC
>JBOFKE010000083.1:0-10487 GCA_051657185.1 Bacteroidales bacterium
GAATAATGTACCCATTGGAAGAATAGACGGAATATAACCTGACATTTCTTCTGAAACATGGAATTTATTGATCATTAAATCCGGAGCATATTTCAGGAATGGGAATACAGCCGAATAGAACAATACACATAGAATAGCTATCAACCAGAAACCTTTCAATTTAATAATATCGAAAATATCTCTGAATCGGAAAGGCTCCTCTTCTTCTGCTTCGTCTTGAATCTCTGCATCATGACGTTTATCCATAACGACAAACACCAAAAAAGATAAAAACCCTACAGACAAAAGTAACAATCCCATTAAGATAGGCATACTGATCGATTTATTAAATGCATTCGCAATAAGAGGAGTAATCCCTATCGCTAGTGCAGTTCCGATACGTGCACTTGCCATCTCAAGTCCCATAGCCAAAGCCAACTCTTTACCTTTAAACCATTTTACAATAATCTTGGACACAGTGATTCCGGCAATCTCAATACCTACACCAAAAATAGCATACCCTATAGATGCATATAAAACCTGACGCCCAATTTCTTTATCTATAAATGGAATTATCAATGTAGGATCATCGTATGAAGTTGAAATCGCCCAATATTTTATTGCAATACCTGCAACCATAATAAACAATGCCATTACCCCTGTAAAACGAACCCCCATTTTATCGAGGATCATCCCCCCGAAGATCAACATCAATAAGAATACGTTAAACCAACCATAAGCACTGGTAAAGAATCCGTAATCACTACTATTCCACCCTAGTCCCCCTGCCTCAATTGGCAATTCCAATAATGATTTTAACGGAGCCATCACGTCTGTAAGGAAATAACCGCACAACATTGTGAATGAAACCAACGCTAAAACGAACCAACGAGCCGATTTAGACTCGCTCAACTTTGTTCTGATTTTGTCTGTCATTTGTTTGTGTTAATTAATGATTAGATTTTCTGATTACAAAAATCTAAATAATTATTCAAACTCCTGCAATAAAAAACGGCCTAAATACAAAAACAGAACATTTTTTTATAATTACATTGCCTTATTCCACATAAAGCAAATATTTATACACATTACGGACATCGAAACGGCTCTTCATTCGGACGTTGAGCTATAATACGAGCAGGTATGCCGACCGCTGTAGAATCAGCAGGCATCGATTTTAAAACGACACTATTTGCTCCAATTTTACAATTATCCCCTATTACAATATTACCTAAAACTTTTGCACCCGCCCCAATAATTACATTATCCTGAATGGTCGGATGCCTTTTTCCGCACTCATGTCCTGTTCCTCCTAATGTTACTCCATGAAAAATCATAACATCATTTCCTATTATCGTCGTTTCACCTATCACAACCCCCATTCCATGATCTACAAAAAAACGTTTTCCTATTCTTGCACCCGGATGTATCTCAATACCTGTCAAAAAGCGACCTGTTTGCGAAAACAGACGCGCCGGAAAATATGCATGTATTTTATATAAAAAATGGCTGATCCGATAAAAGAACAACACTTGAAAAGACGGATACAACAATAATTCGAAAATACTACGAATCGAAGGATCCCTCCATTTCACATAACGATAATAACCTCTCAAACTTCTCAGCATATTACAATTAAAAATTAAGAGAAAAAACCCATTGACAAGTAACGTTCCCCTCCATCAGGAGCAAGAACTACTATATTCTTTCCTTGACCCAACTCTTTAGCCAACAAAATCGCAGCATAAATCGCAGCACCACATGAAATACCCAGAAACAAGCCTTCTTTACGAACCAACTCCATCAAAGTACTTATAGCCGCATCATCAGATACATCTGTTACACGGTCAACATACTCCGGATGATAATTTTTAGGAATAAATCCAGCTCCAATACCTTGAATTTTATGAGGTTTATGAGTTCCCCCTGTTAATAAATTAGAAGCCAATGGTTCTACTGCATTTATAATTATATCTTTATTATACTCTTTCAGACGTTTTCCTACTCCTGAAATAGTGCCTCCCGTTCCGACCCCTGCAACAAATGCGTCGACATTCGGCAAATCTCTGATAATTTCGTTTGCTGTTGTTTCGTAATGAGCTAAAGGATTAGCCGGATTATCAAACTGCATAGGCATAAAATAACCGTTAGACTGAGCCATCTCCTGCGCTATATCTATAGCACCCCTCATTCCTTTCGCACCTTCTGTCAAGATAATCTCTGCACCATAAGCTTTCATGATTGCTCTACGTTCAATACTCATAGTTTCTGGCATTACCAGCATTAAGCGATAGCCTTTTACTGATGCTACCAGTGCTAACCCTATACCGGTATTGCCACTGGTAGGTTCTATAATTGTCATTCCGGGTTTAAGTAGACCCTCTTCTTCTGCTTTATTTATTATGAAAAGAGCTGCTCTGTCTTTAACACTTCCTCCAGGATTAAACTTCTCTAGTTTAATATAAATATTCGCATCTGCAGGAGATAAAAAATCATTTAACTTAACCATCGGCGTATTACCGATCATTTGCAATACATTTTCGTGAATCATAAGTGACATATTTATTTGTGATATTTGTAGAACAATAGCTATTTGTAAAAGGTTTTATATTTTAAACTAAAAGTATTCTTCATTGGTTTGTATTTATTTTCCTTTATAATACAATTGAAAATGTTTAATATTGCAGGAAAGTAATATATTCGCAACTCCGAATTAAAAAATCATTATAATATCGATATGAAAGTGTTGAAATTTGGCGGCACATCCGTCGGCTCTGTAGAAAGCATTTTGAATGTAAAAAAAATCGTAGAACAACGTACCGAACCTGTTATTGTTGTTGTCTCAGCTCTTGGTGGAATAACAGATCAGCTTATACGGGCTGCCAACATGGCTAAAAATGGGAAAGCTGATTATATAATAGAATATAACGCTATGCTGACCCGACATATCGATATGATCGACCGGATTATCGATTCTGAAAAAAAAGAACATCTTAAAAAGAAAGTTCTGGGCTTATTTGATGAATTAAGTGATATTTTTAAAGGTGTTTATTTAATTAAAGACCTATCTAATAAGACTAATGACACGATTTTAAGTTATGGTGAACGACTATCATCTTTGATTATTTCTAATCTGATCAAAGATGCTGAGCTACAAGACTCTCGTTCATTTATCAAAACAAGAACACTTCATAACAAACATATTTGTGATTTAGAAATTACAAATAAACAAATAAATGAGTTATTCAAAAAAATAAATCACACAATTATTATTCCGGGATTCATTTCTTCTGATATAAAAACAGGAGACATTACTAATCTCGGACGTGGCGGCTCTGATTATACGGCATCAATTATTGCTGCTGCTCTTAATGCCGAACGTCTTGAAATATGGACTGATGTCGATGGTTTCATGACTGCCGATCCAAGAGTTATCTCCAATGCCTACGTTATTGATCAGTTATCATTTGGCGAAGCAATGGAGCTTTGTAACTTTGGCGCAAAAGTAGTATATCCTCCGACAATTTTCCCGGTTTGTCACAAAAACATACCTATTGTAATTAAAAACACATTCAATCCTGATGCACCTGGCACCCTTATTACAAAAGAAGCCAAAAGCTCAGACAAGCTGATAAAAGGCATTTCTTCTATCAATGACACATGTTTGCTTACGATTCAAGGATTGGGTATGGTAGGCATAATAGGAATTAATCACCGGATATTTCGTGCGCTGGCAAATTCCGGCATCAGTGTTTTCCTTGTATCTCAAGCTGCTTCAGAAAATAACACCTCCATCGGCATCAAGAATGAAGACGCCGAATTAGCTGTACAAGTTCTTGAAAAAGAATTTGCTCAGGAAATCGAAATGGGTGAGATCAATCGCGTACTCATTGATCATGATCTGGCTACAGTAGCTATTGTTGGTGAAAAAATGAAACATGTATCGGGTATTGCAGGCAGATTATTTGAAACATTAGGCAGAAATGGTATAAATGTTATTGCCTGTGCACAAGGTGCAGCAGAAACCAATATTTCATTTGTCGTAAAAAAAGATTCGCTTCGCAAAACATTAAATGTTATTCACGACTCTTTTTTCCTTTCCGAATATCAGCTTCTAAATATTTTTATTGCAGGAACGGGAACCGTCGGCAAAGATTTAATCAATCAGATTGAAAAGCAGCAAAGCAAACTTATTGCTAAAAATGCCCTAAAACTGAATGTTGTTGGTATCGCAAACTCCAGAAAGTGTATCTTTAACAGAACGGGTATAAATCTTGCTAATTGGAAAAACGAGCTTGATCAATCTATACAAAAAGCAACACCTGAGTTTATCCGGGATGAAATTATAGAGATGAACATCTTCAACTCTGTATTTGTAGATTGCACTGCCAATGAATCAATTGCGGGAATATATGAAAAATTATTGGCGAACAATGTGAATGTTGTCGCAGCTAATAAAATAGCAGCTTCAGGATCTTACGATTCATATCTGAGACTAAAAAATACGGCACGAGACAGAGGTGTTAAATTCCTTTTTGAAACAAATGTCGGTGCCGGACTACCAATTATTAATACAATGAATTCTCTTATTAATAGTGGTGACCGTATTCTTGAAATCGAAGCTGTCCTTTCCGGAACTCTTAACTTTATTTTAAACACGATCAGTAAAGACATACCACTTAGTAAAACTATATTGATGGCTCAGGAAGAGGGATATGCCGAACCCGATCCTCGCATTGACTTAAGCGGGAAAGATGTTATCAGAAAACTGGTTATCCTATCTCGTGAAGCCGGATATAAGGTCGAACAAACTGACGTTGTGAAGAATCTGTTTATTCCTGAGAAATATTTCAAAGGCACTATCGATGAGTTCTGGAAATCGATTCCTGAGTTTGACGCTTCATTCGAATCAATCCGAAAGAAAGAGGCTGATTTAGGAAAGAAATTACGCTTTGTTGCGAAAATGAAAAATGGTGAAACTTCAGTCAGCCTTCAGGCTGTTGATTCAAATAGTCCGTTATACAATCTGGAAGGCAGTAACAACATCATCCTACTGACTACAGAACGCTACAACGAGTTTCCGATGATCATAAAAGGCTATGGAGCCGGATCTTCCGTAACTGCAGCAGGTGTATTTGCTGATATTATAAGTATTGCCAATATCCGATAAATAAAAAAGAGAGACAATTTATGAATTGTCTCTCTTTTTTATTTATTTCACAAGATCAGCAAATGCCACTCTATCGATGATCTGAATAGATGATCCAGACACTCCTATCAACCCTTCATCTTCCATTTCTTTAAGCATTACATGAAGTGTTGGTCTTGAAATGCCTAAAATAGACGCTAATGTCGTTTTCTTTATTATTAAAGATAAATTAGTTGCAAATGGATTTGTTAAAGGCAATAACCACATTGCAAATCTCATTTTTGGGCTTGATACGGTTAAATTCAAAAGAGTATTAATCCCCGTTTGAGCTTTGGCCGATAAAAAATTCAAAATATTATAGTAGAAAATCTCATTTGTTTGAATCATCTTAAACAAATCAAATTTATCTATCGTCATTATACCTACTTCACCAACTGCAAAATAATCAGCCGAATAATACTGCGAATTCCCATAAAGATGATTAATCGCAACCATATTTGGCGCTGCTATCGTTTCACAAATTTCTAGTGTTCCCTTATCGTTTTTCAGATAAGATCTGACTTCCCCTGTAAGTATGAAATTGATTCGTGAGCACAACTCTCCTCTCTTTATAATCTGCTTACCGTCTGCATATTTTTCAAAATGAAAACTAAACTTCTCAATTGTTCTGGTCAAATCATCTTTTGATAAACCTTGAAAAAGAGGTAACTGTAGTATTAACTCGTATGTTCCTGTCATAAGTATTGATTCTAATGATTTATCGTTATTCTTCTTCTCTTCTGTATATTTCACAATTAAAATATAGCGCCAAAATACAACTTTTTCGTTAATTCAGCGCTTTATATAAAGAAAAATAAACACATTATTATTTATTTACACTTCTCCATCACACACAACAAACTAATGTTCAGCAAAATAAATTCCTGACACCTTCATTTGATAATTTACCAAATCTACGATTTCAAAAATAATATCCAAGCCATTTTGTAAAAAAAAGGGTTATTTGCAAGCAACGCAAACAACCCTTTTTTTTATCGATTCTCCAAATTACGGATTTTCATTTCTATGTCCTCAATTTGTTTCTCTGTTCTTTGAATTTCACCTTCAAGACCTAAAATTTTAGGCTGCAAAGTCTTTTTAGTCCCATCTGATTTAGAAAAATACTGATATCGCAGATCTTCTAAATTTATTTTATTTTCATCTAAACTCTTATACATTGTCTGCAATTGTTTAAACAAATCCCGGGACTGAGTATTCTTGAATTGATTAAGATTATTAATTACCCGATTATCATTGACCACAAAAACAAAAGTCTTTTCTTGTTTGCCTGCCCCTTTGCTCAATTCTTTGACCTTAAGCAACACATTGCTGTAATCTTCACCCTCCTTCCATGAATCTTTAAAGGAACTTAGTTTCGCACGCTCAACTCTTTTCCCGGCATCATCACATTCAAGATTTTTACGTCGATCATTATACATAAACACATATACACCGACCATTCCATCAGGCTGATAGCGATCAGAGACCAACCATCCAATACCATTTAACTCATCAACAGCTAACATATAATCATTTGCAGGTGAATTATACGGAAAGCCAATATTGTCAGCTTTTAAATAATCCTCATTACCTAAATTATATGATGACATATAAATATCATAACCACCTAATGACTCCGGTCGGTCCGAAGCAAAATAGAGAGTCATTCCATCAGATAACATAAAAGGATATGTTTCGTTATATCTCGAGTTAATCTGATCCGAAATAGGCTGTTTTTCTTTAAATTTCTCATCTGACACAGATGACGTAAAGATGTCTAGCTTCATTGAATCATTCGTATCGGCAAAGAATATTTTATTCTTCATCTCATTCATATATACAGATGACTCTATATTACTCCCTGTATTAAAAAAAGTAACAAAAGGGGTTAATGTACCCGCCTCACTACTTAATTTTATAGCATTCAAAAATTGCGCTTTATCAATGGAAATACTATCAACAACAACAATATCATCAATTCCATCCATGTGTCGCTGACCCATTTCTGCTTTTTGCAACAAAAGCTCTCCAATAGTTTTTTGCTCATCTGTCAATTTACGAAAAGCGAGATAAGTATCCATGGCATCTACAGCTTCATCAAACCGATACTCCTCAATTAATAATTGAGTCAGATAGCGATAAGACTCCTGTATATTACGCTTAGCACCTAAGCGTAAAAATTTTTCAGCTCTATCCTTTTCTCCTGTTTCGTAATAACAGACACCTAACCAATGATTCAATGAAGCATCATTAGGTCTTTGCTTAATGTATTTTTCAAAAATTGGCTTGGCATTAGCGTATTCACCTTTTAAATACATTTGCTTCCCTGCATCTAAACTCTGAGCAGAAAGCAAAGCACTCAGGCTCAAACCAGCGATTAATATTAGTATTTTTCTCATATATTATACTATCGATTAAAAAGCTTTTTAATTAAATCCGGACGTTTCAATTTCTTTAATCTTTGCATTATTTGCTGGCGACTTTCAGGTTGATACCAAAAAAAGAATTGACGTTGAGCCAACTTCTCACTTTTCGTTTTTGCAGTAAAGACAGGCGCCAAAGTATATGGATGAAAACCGGTATAATAAACCTCAGTTGATACAGTCATAGGTGTAGGTGTAAAATCCTGCACTTGTTCCAACATAAAATTTAAACGTCGTGTTTCTACAGCTAACTCTGCCATATCTTCTTCCTGACACCCCGGATGACTTGAAATAAAATAAGGTATAAGCTGCTGTTTTAATCCATGTTTCTGATTAATACGATCAAACTGAGCTTTAAACTCCTCGAATAACTTGAATGAAGGCTTACGCATCATTTGCAGTACTTCATCGGATGTATGTTCAGGAGCAACCTTTAACCGTCCTGAAACATGATTTGCAATTACCTCTTCGGTATAATCGCGCGAAGCTTTGTTCAAGATCGCATCTTTATTATCATGCAACAGCATATCATAGCGAATACCACTTCCTATAAAGGATTTCTTGATCCCCGGTATCGCATCTACCTGTTTATATAAATCAAGAAGAGGACGATGATCATTGTTTAAATTAGGACATACTCTCGGGAATATACACGATGGCTTCTTACATTTCTGACAAATAGTAAGATCCTTGCCACACATTTTATACATATTAGCCGATGGTCCTCCTAAATCGCTCAAATATCCTTTAAAATCAGGCATTTCAGCAATAGCTTTCACTTCTTCTAATATAGATTTTTCCGAGCGTGAAGATATGAACTTCCCTTGATGTGCAGCAATCGTACAAAAAGCACATCCTCCAAAACATCCCCGATGAATATTCACAGAAAACTTAATCATCTCAAAAGCCGGAATGTGCTTTCCTTTGTATTTCGGATGAGGTAAACGTGTATAAGGTAATGCATAAGTAGCATCTATTTCTTCAGTTGTCAATGGAGGATATGGAGGATTTACTACAACGTATCGATCATCTATAGATTGTATCAGTCTGTTGGCAGACCATTTATTTGACTCTTCCTCTATGACTTTAAAATTCTCGGCTTGCTTCTTTTTATCTGTCAGACAAGCTTCATGAGAATTAAGTTTAACAGTCTCAATATCTATCCTATTCTTCGGATCGTCCGAAGTCAGATAAGCCACCTGGGGAATCGAATACAAATCTGCACCTTCTTGCATTCGTTTTACTAACTCCCTGATTGGTTTTTCTCCCAATCCATAAATCAGCAAATCTGCCTTACTGTCAACCAGAATACTTGGTCGCAAACGATCCTCCCAGTAGTCATAATGAGATAAACGGCGTAAAGAAGCCTCAATACCACCCAGAACAACCGGCACATCCGGATATAATTGTTTCAATATTTGAGTATAGACTATACTTGGATAATCCGGTCTCATTCCGTGACGTGCATCCGGAGTATATGCGTCATCCGAACGTAAGCGCTTATTTGCAGTGTAATGATTGACCATTGAATCCATAGCACCGGGACTGACTCCAAAAAATAATTTCGGGCGCCCTAGTTTTTTAAAATCACGAAAATCTCCTCTCCAGTCTGGTTGAGGGACAATCGCTACTTTCAACCCAAGAGATTCAAGCGTACGGCCAATTACGGCCGCACCGAAAGATGGGTGATCCACATATGCATCACCTGAAAACAGTATAACATCAGCTTGCTCCCATCCGCGGAGCTCCATCTCTTTTTTAGTGGTTGGAAGCCACTTTTTCAAATCCTGTCTCATAATGTGCAAATATACAAATTTATTTATCCCGAAAACTTAGAAGCTGTTTTGAATTTTCTCTCACATCATCTTTTAGTTATTTTTTATTCATAACCACCTGAAATCAACGTCAATAATCATCGGAATCTATTTAACTTCCTGTGATACATTGCAGGTGCTTTCGGGAATGATTTTCCATTGCAATTTGCGTTCAATTGCAATACAATTGCCATGTGAATTGCAATGGAGTAATTGACTGTAATACAGATTTTTGCGGGCCATTCTGGGACGTATTGCAATAGAACAATTGAAAATCGGAACTTTGGGGAGAGATATGCATGATTTGAGTCAATCGGTGAAAAGATTGACTTATTTGTCGAAAAGATACAGTATATCTTCAAAAAGATACGGTGTATCTCTGAAAAGATATGCCGTATCTTTTTGCTATTACAGGCATATAAAAGGCTATCATCAGTTATTCGGATTATATGAAATATGTAATCCGGATTTAGATACGTATTAAACGAATTTTTCATAGGTATGAAAAGTTGGTTTGATACGTATGAAAAAATATTTTGATACGTATTAAAATTTACTGTAATAAGAATGCTTATTTTCAACCACTTATCCTACCATCAACTAATAACTTATACCGGAATTAATTGACATATTTATAAATTACACCGCATTAAGTTTACAGAGGTATCATTTGCTGAAGTTGGTTAACATCTTAATGAATTAATTATACCAGAAACCATCACGGAGACACTTACAGGCAACCGTGTTAATCCGCTGATCTAAATCTTGCATGATTTATTTTAGCATAATGACAGTGTTTTATTGTTTTCACAAGCATTTCAACAAACAGGGCACAAACAATTTCAAAACAAAACCACGAAGAGCACATCCGTAAATTATGCCACATAACACAAAACTCCTTTATACGTTCATCTGTTATATCAAAAAGCAAAATATAAGAAACTAATCAACGGACTCTTTTCGTTGAGGCAATGATGCTCATTTTCAATTTATGAAATCATTTTACACGTTTACACCGTAATTTAAAGAAATCTTATTATTTTTGCGGGATAGAAAATAGGATTAATATTTTTAGAATAATAT
>JBOFKE010000084.1:0-6108 GCA_051657185.1 Bacteroidales bacterium
GAATCGATGAAATTGGGAAGGAAGGGTAAGCCTAGTGCTTTAAACAGAAGTTGAAGATACGATTGACGTGCGGAGAACTGATAAGTTACTTTATCTCCTATATGTCCGTCTAATGTAAGACCGATTTCAGAAGATCCGACCACGAGCGACTGATTCTGGTGAGTTGCATCCCCATCTTTTAATGAGATATTCATTACGGAACTTAAGGCATTCCCTCTGTTTGACGGGAATGCTCCCAAGTAAAAATCAATATCCCGAACCAGGTCTGCATTTATGATACTAACAGGTCCGCCGGATGCACCTTGGGTTGCAAAATGGTTAATATTCGGAACTTCGATTCCATCCAGAAAGTATCTGTTTTCTGAAGGACCGCCTCCACGAACAATCAGATCATTTCGATAACCCGATGGTGTAGAAGCTACACCCGGGAAGGACTGAACGACACGTGCAATATCACGGTTTGCTCCCGGGCTTTGTTCAATCTCTTTAAACCCGATTTTTTTATTTGAAAGAGGAGATTCTGCTGTTTTGCGGAAGGGAGAAACCGTTACTTCAACCTGATTGAGCTGTGCTACATTCTCTTCCAGCTCAATAGTCAACCGCTCTCCATGATTTACCAGCATAAATTCAGGAGAAACCCAGGTCGTATATCCGATACCTGAAACCTGAATACGATAAACTCCCGGAGTTAAATCATTAATACGAAAATAGCCTTTATCGTCCGTCGTTGTACCATCCGTTGTTTTCCATACAAGGACGTTCATAAAGGAAAGGGGCTCTCGTGTTTGCTTGTCAATGACAACACCTTCGATATAAAGGTCTTTCGTCGATTTGGACTGTGCAAACGCATTGATAAAAAAAGAAAGTACGAAAAATAAGAACAACAATTGTTTATTCATAGTGTAATAGCGGATTGTTTTCGCAAAACTTAGGGAATATATTAAGCGAAAGTATTTTAATTCAGAGTTAATTTCCGGTTATTTCAGCAATTGTGCATCCCAACAAAGGATGTACGAAACTGGTAGCAATTTCTTTAAGTGGTTTCAATACGAAATCACGTTTATGGAGTAATGGATGCGGAATTGTCAAAACTGCATCTGTGATAATTTCTTGCCCATAGAACAGTATATCTATATCTATAAGACGATCAGAATAGATTCCATCTTTGCTTTTTGTCAATCGTCCTAACTCTTTTTCGATACTTTGCGTAACAGAAAGTAGCTTAAAAGGAGCAAGTGTTGTTTCTACTTCAACAACCATATTAAGAAACTTGTTCTCAGAATCGAAACCCCAGGGCTCTGTCAGATAAAAAGCGGATTGGCTCGTAACAGAGCCAACCCGCTTTTGTATTTCTAATAAAGCATTTCTAAGATTTGACTCCATATCTCCAAGATTTGTACCTAATCCAAGATAAACTTTAGTCATATCCGAAATAATTAAATGATTAACATTGCGTCTCCGTATGCACCGAAACGGTATCCTTCTTTAACCGCCTCTTCATACGCTTTCATGATTAGATCATAACCTCCAAATGCAGCTGTCATCATCAACAAAGTTGAATATGGCAAGTGGAAATTCGTAATCATCGAATCAGCAACCGTAAACTCGTAAGGAGGGAAAATAAACTTATTTGTCCAACCATCAAATGGCTTAATACGTCCTTCAGTTGTCACTGCTGTTTCCAGTGCACGCATTACAGTTGTTCCAATTGCACAAATGCGTTGGTTTGTATCTTTTGTGTGATCTACCTGACCGACAATCGTATTATTAATAACCATCTGCTCAGAATCCATTTTGTGCTTGGTTAAATCTTCAACATCGATTTCACGATAAGCACCCAGTCCTGAATGTAAGGTTACGAATCCTTTTTCAATCCCTTTAATCTCCATACGCTTCATCAATTCGCGACTGAAATGTAATCCTGCAGCCGGAGCAACAACTGCGCCTTCTTGTTCTGCAAAGATCGTTTGATATCTTTCAGTATCTTCTTCGTTTACCGGTCTGTCAATATATTTAGGGATTGGTGTCTCACCTAAAGCAAAAAGAGCCTTTTTGAATTCCTCATGACTTCCGTCGAAAAGGAATCTCAACGTACGTCCACGAGAAGTCGTATTGTCAATAACTTCAGCAACCATTGAGTCATCATCGCCAAAATATAATTTATTCCCAATGCGGATTTTACGCGCAGGATCTACTAAAACATCCCAAAGGCGATGTTCTTCGTTCAACTCTCTTAGCAAGAATACTTCAATACGGGCACCTGTTTTTTCCTTATTCCCGTAAAGACGAGCCGGGAAGACTTGTGTATTATTAAAGATAAAAAGATCTTTATCATCAAAATAGCTAAGTACGTCTTTGAAAACCTTATGTTCAAATTCACCGGTCTTGCGATCAACGACCATTAAACGTGATTCGTCACGGTTGTGAGTTGGCTCAAGAGCAATAAGCTCTTCCGGTAATTTGAATTTAAATTGGGACAGTTTCATATATTTATTCTTTATTTTTTATCTCTTCGTTGAAAATCTCATCTACTTGCTCAATTTCTAAGCAATCTTCTAATCTTATATCGCCGATACGTGTGCGAATCAGACCGGTCAAATGTCCTCCGCTTCCTAAGGCTATTGCGATATCACGAGCTAAGGCACGAATATAGGTTCCTTTGCTGCAAACAACTCTAACCTTAATGACAGGAAGTTGATAATCAATAAGTTCGATATCATCAATAACAAGGATTTTTGGTTTAAGTTCAACCTCTTCACCCTTTCTTGCCAGATCATAAGCACGCTCTCCATTTACCTTACAGGCAGAGTATGCCGGGGGCGTTTGCTCGATTGTACCGATGAATGTTTTAAGTGTTTCTTCGACCTGTTCTTTTGTGATATGTTCAAATGGATAGGTTTGATCTATCTCTGTTTCAAGGTCGAATGAAGGAGTAGTTGCACCTAATTGAATAGTGGCTACATATTCTTTCGTTTGATATTGAAAACTCTCGATCAATTTGGTTGCTTTGCCTGTGCAAATTATCATAACACCTGTGGCAAGCGGATCTAAAGTTCCGGCATGCCCCACTTTTATTTTTTTTATCTCCAACTCTCTTGATATGCGAGAACGAATACGTTTCACTAACGCAAAAGAAGTCCAGTTTAAGGGCTTGTTGAAGTAAAGAATTCTTCCTTCTGTAAAACTCATTAAATAATTTCTAAATTATATCCCATCATTAATAAAATCAGTAAAATGCCTCCTAAGATAATTCGGTAATAACCAAATAATTTAAATCCATAGCGAGTCACATAACTGATGAAAAACTTAATTGCCAGCATAGCTACAATGAATGCAACAACGTTTCCGACAATCAAAGAGCCCATATTCTCTTGCAATACAGTCATTCCGTTTGGCTCAAGAATCAGTTTCAAAAGTTTATAAGCTGTAGCTGCGAACATTGTCGGTACAGCCAGGAAGAATGAAAATTCAGCAGCATGCTTACGAGTAAGCTTCTGCGTCATGCCTCCCACAATTGTTGCCATAGATCTTGATACGCCGGGAATCATTGCAATGCATTGAAAAAATCCGATATATAAGGCTTTCTTTTCTGTAATAGTTTGATCTTCTTCAGTCTTATTAAACCATTTATCGACAAATAGCATAATAATACCTCCTAAAACTAACATAATAGCCACCACCCAAACATTCTCCAGGAATGAGTCGATGATATCACTGAACAGCAATCCGAAGAAAGCTGCCGGAAGGAAAGCTATAAATAACTTCCAGTAAAAATCATATTTATAAAGAAAACGTTTTACATAAGTTGCGAAACGTTGTGTCGAACTCATGTTCTCAAGTCCTTTCGGATCAAGAACTTTACAATCATTCAATTTGAAAAAATGGTTCCAGTATAGAACAACTACGGATAAAATAGCCCCAAACTGGATGATAACTGTAAATGCCTTAACAAAATCAGTACTCGGTATCCCTAAAAATTTCTGTGCAATAATCATATGTCCTGTCGATGAAACAGGCAAAAATTCGGTCAACCCTTCAACTATAGCTAAAATGACCGTTTGTAATAAATCCATTGTGTGCTGTGTTTTTTAGAATAAAGAAATAAAGGTTATTATTTTGACTTAGGCTTATGCATGATCGAAAAGATCATCATTACAAAACCGATAAAACAAACAAATGGTGCTACGATAATACGTCTCGCACTAAAAATATCAGGTTCAAATGCCTGATCTGTTGAACCGGGTCCTGACATAAGAATAAAACCCAAAATGATTAAGGCTACAGAAATTGCAATTAGAATATAATTACTTTTTCCAAAAGGGAACTGAGAATTTTCCATATACGTTTTTTATTTCATGTTTTAAACTAAGAATAGTTTATTGTATTTCATATTCAGGTATTTATTGACAGCGAAAAAGGCTGAAATACCTGTAAGTAATATTCCTGCAACGATTACGACTAATGCTGTTGCAATCATTACATCCATATTGATCAGATCGATAACTCCTTCGACCTCATTATTGATCCCATAAAGAAGAGCGGCAAGCATTCCGTTTGCAAATAACGCTGCAATAATACCACTTCCAATATTTCCCCAAATAAACGGAGACCTGATAAAGCTGTCTTTCGCACCAACCAATTTCATGGTGTAAATAGTAAAGCGCTTTGAATAGACCGTTAAACGGATCGTATTGCTGATTAGCGCAAATGAAATAATCATAAGTACGGATGCCAGAATGATAAAAATAATACTGATACGTCTTACATTATCATTAACAGCCTGAATTAAGTCCTTGCGATACAGAATGTCCCGAATATCAGAATTCCTTTTCAGACACTTTTCAATTACAACGATACTATCATTGTTTGCGTATTCGGACTTCAATTTTATTTCAATAGAAGCGAGGAGCGGATTGAATCCAAGAAAAGCTTCGGGATCTTCACCCAACTCTTCTTTTAGCTCTTCAAGTGCCTGTTCCTTAGAAATGTGTTGCAACTCTTTGACATAAGGAGCCTTTTCAAGTTGTTTCGTCATTTTCTGGATTTCAGTTTCTTTGACATTATCACTTATAATAATCGAAAAACCAATATTTTCTTTGACATACGCTGACAAATCATGGGTAACAAGAATCAGCAATGTCGTCAATCCAAGTAGAAAAAGAACCAAAGAGGTACTTATAGTCGAGGTTAATTTCGCATTAAAAAATGATGCGGATGTTTGCGTCTGTTTACGGCCCATTCTTTCTATTGTTTTATTAAAGACTGTTTATACCTAAGTTGCTTGCAAAAATAAAAATATTTTCTATAGTGATCAAAACAACGAATTACAAAATCTATCTGTTCACCTTTTTTACGGATAAAGTTGTTTTTTAACTTGGCAGAAAGATGTTTACCGGACCTATTTTGGGAATAATATACATATTAAAGAAATAAATAATTTCGAAAACAGCTATTTATTATGTAATTACAATTAAACCATTCTCGGATATAACGTCTAACTTAAGTGGATATACAAATCAGATATTCGAAAAAAAATAATAGATTTGCCTATCCCTGATCAATCAAACACTATGATGGACAAAATAGAAAAAGAAATTATTGAAAAGATTCAGGATCCATCGCAGCGAAAAGACGGTTTTTCATTAATTGTGAAACACTACAGCGAACGATTATACTGGCAAATCAGACGAATGGTATTATGCCATGATGATGCTAATGATATTCTTCAGAACGTTTTTTTGAAAGCATGGATTAACATTGAGCTATTCCGTGGAGAGGCCAAGCTTTCGACCTGGCTTTATCGGATAGCGATTAATGAAAGTATTACTTTTTTGAGTAATCTGAATAAGAAAAACAGTATGAAAGCTGATGACCCCGATGAAATTCTTCTTTCGCGCTTAGAGACGGATCCTTATTTTGATGGCGATGAACTGCAACTTAAATTGCAGAAAGCAATTCTTTCGTTACCTGAAAAACAGCGTATTGTTTTTAATATGCGTTATTTCGACGAGTTAAAATACGAAGAAATTTCTGCTATACTCGGTACTTCGGTAGGCGCATTGAAAGCATCTTATCATCATGCATCCAAAAAGGTAGAAGAGTTTATTA
>JBOFKE010000085.1:0-3432 GCA_051657185.1 Bacteroidales bacterium
CCACAGAATAACTTACCGTCAATAATAACTGCCCCGCCAATTCCAGTACCTACTGTGATAAAAATAACATCCGAACAACCTTGTGCTGCACCAAAAGTTGCTTCACCAAGCCCCATCAGATTTGCGTCATTATGCACGATTGTTGATAAAGATGTTTTAAATTCAACCAAACTGGCTAAAGGCACATTTACCCAGCCATTGATATTTTTAGCACCTCCCAGAACAGTACGTCGTGTTTCATCAACAATACCGGGTGTTCCTATTCCTACTCCAAGCAATGTAATATGATTGTTTGAGGCATACTCCATACATTCTTCGACAGCTAAAATAATCTGACGAACGACAGTCTCCGCATCTGTATTCGCCTTTGATGGTAATTTTCCTTCATAATGGAATTTTCCATTTTCGTCAATTACGGCATACTTAATGCAAGTCCCGCCCAAATCAACTCCAATCGCGTATCTCATAAAGTTTAATGTTTGATTATATCTGAATTTAACATTTCTGACTTATCATATAAAATGATTAGGTGACCGAATAAACTCTATCAAAATAAAAATATATGACACTAAAATGAAAATTCAAATCAATACTGCTCTGTAATATATATATAAATTCCTATCAAATAACTGTTTTATAAAATATTATCCATTTCAATATAGCAGATAATATAAGTAATTCCATCTAATACGCTCCTAAATTACTACTTTTTAAAAGAGTAGCTCTAAAAAAAACTAATTCAATTAAGTAGCTTAGTAAATTTAGATTCGTTATAAGATTAAAAAAATAAATTAACAATTCCACCTTTGCTTATTACAAATCTAATTATTAAATAGTTAGCATCATAAAAAACAGATCGTTTATTTTCTAAAAACGCCATGAATAGTAAACACTTAACATATTTTCAAAATTAGAAGCAACTTTACTTAATCCTGAATATAAAAATTCCTTATCGCGACATTTTAAAAAAGAGTAAGAGAGCGATAATTTACAGTTTTCATTGAGATTCCATTTCAGAGAAGTACCTAATTTATATCCATTCCCGGACAATCGGGTAAATAAAGATCCGGTATTAATTTGTTTATTTACGCTGTAAAAACTCATTTTACCTTTATCGCTATAATAAATAGACATCGCAGCAATTAATTCAATTTTATTCCATCGATGCTTTAACGATTGAAATATATGAAAACCATTATCTCTCTTATCTATTGTGCCTGATTGCAAACTATAATCAATTCCGGTCAAAGCAATGAAAGATTCTGATAATTTTGAGGTAAGTGAAAGCTGATATGTCTCTCTGTAAGATTCGAGTAATATAAAGTAATCTGAATCATCAGATTCTTCCTTCTCTTCCTTCTCTTTCAAACTACGTTTATATCTTAGTTTTAAATCAAGAAAAGTATTCACTGAAAAATTAATATTCACAAGTGTATTGTAACCGCTCGAAGGAAAAGGAGATGAAGCTTTCATTAAAGGAATACGAAAGAAATCCAAACAAGCAGAAAAATCAACTCGTGAAAAAGGTTGATAATCTAGCTTAAATAAATATCCCTCCTCATTATTTAAAGAAGAATATCCA
Organism: Bacteroidales bacterium; assembly: GCA_051657185.1. Lineage (GTDB taxonomy): Bacteria > Bacteroidota > Bacteroidia > Bacteroidales > UBA7332 > UBA7332. Next base: position 1,583 of record JBOFKE010000085.1, read on the forward strand.
AACGATTTACCATAAAAGGAGTGATATTTTGGAGAGTAAAAACGTTGGCCAATAGTCATAAATAACTCAGAAACAGGTTTAAGTTGAATATAATTAGTCAACGCGATACCCCCTGATTTAGAAATAGCTTCCTCTCCGCGAAAAAAGAAAACCGATTTATTAAAACTCCAACCTAAGGATACATTTAAATTATTATTTCCATTGAATGAGTAATTTTCAAATACATTCAAAAGCCTGTTTGCCGGCAAAGAAAACTGAGTATATAAGACAGAAAAATCAATACGAGCCTGTGAAAAATAACTACTCCAGGATAAACCATAAATTGATTCTGTTACATTTCTCTTATTCTGAATCTCATTAAAACTCCGATGTAAACCAGATTTGCTTATCGAAACAAAGAGAGAATCCTTAATAGAGGTATCAATATTTTTATAGGAAACGAAAGTAGTAAGAGAATGATTTTTGTATTCAAAATAAGCTGCTACTCCTCTCAAAAAATCAGATTCATTCCATGAACTATGCTTCCGGACAGGGATTGATTTCATTTTTCTGAAAGAATTATCCATCATCGCATTCAAGGAGAACCCATTGTTAATAATCAGACCTTGGGAAATATTAATTTTATAATCTCCTGCAATAAATCTTTTCATATATTTTTTTCCATCCATTGAAAAATAAAAGGAAAGATAATCAGGAAAATTGCGAAGCCTTTCACCCGGATCTTTTTCGACAGATACTCCCCAGGAGTATCCATTACTTACGTCCATATTATATTTTAATGCTATAGACAATGGGTCTCCAAAATACTTTTTATTCTTATAAAGCAAAGAGTCTGTCTTTGCAACAAAACCATCTCTGAAAGGAAATGACAAATGAGAGCGGAATATAAGTGTTTGTTTCGCAAATATCTTTTTTGATTCATTGCTTATCAAAGGTTTAATAACCAGATAAGGTTTTATAAGATTGATACAATCATAATCGAATCCTTCTATCAAACGTAGCTCACCCATATTTTGAATTTCGCCATACGTAAACAGGTAAAATAATAGATTCTCGATTTGTTGCGGATCCAAAAGACCTAATGCATTTAATTCGTCTTTAGTTGTATTATTTAAATCTATTGGATTTGCTAAATAGTGATTCAGATTTTCAAAATAGTCCTGAGAAGATTTTTCTTCAAGAATAGAATACATTTGAGGATGTAAGATAAAAGAATAATCCTGAGCAAAAGATATTAGTCTGAATAGTAAAAAGAAAACAACGATAACAATCTTCTTCATCGCCACATGTATTTAAGTGATACAGATGGAGAAATACCCAATTTGAGATTATACAAAGCTGCAACAGATAAATCGAAATTATCAAAAAGAAACCCGGTACCAAAAGAAGGCGAAAAAGGAGCTCCGGAGAAACCAATCCGCAAAGGAAACTTTTCATTTACAATATATTCGCCTCCGAAGTGAATCGTAAAATCAACATCCTCAGATTTAGATACCTGAAAAAATAAGCACATTTCATCAATCACTTTAAACTCTAAACCTGCATCCAGACGAAAAGGTAAATTAAGAGAAAGCGGATCATAATTTTTATCTAACCGGGCTTTTAATAAATTTGATCCGGATAATCCAATCCGTAAATTTTCATTTACAATAAAGATACCTCCTAATGAAACATCCAGTAAATCAGAAACTCCTGATTCTGATGAAAAATTAAAAGATGAATATCCTATACGCAATCCCAAAATAAATCGATTAAACAGATATTTGGATGCATTGATTGATATATGGAGTTTGTTATAATATTCATAGCCGAAGTAATTAGCTAATACAGAGAAATCTATGAATTTTAGT
>JBOFKE010000086.1:0-1700 GCA_051657185.1 Bacteroidales bacterium
GCCCCACAGGTCATATCGGCTTCGGTCTATTATCTGATTCCGATTGGAAGAAAACAATAAAAAGAAAAGGCTGAATGAAAAAATCATTCAGCCTTTTCTTTCAATATCCATATCGAATCTTGTCGTATTGTATCTTTCCGGTCCATTGCCGTAAATTTAGCAATAACCTCCATCACACGTTTTTGTCTTTGCCGACGTTTATAATTCCGAAACGCCTCAACCGGGTCAAGTGTTCCGCTATAGATCACAGCCGGTTTTATATTGCCCAACTCATTTCTGAACTCTTCCGGGACAATATTGATATACATCTTCACATACTCCTTACCCCATTCTTTTGCTTCTTTATTATTAGCCATATGCAAAAGCACGGCTCTACGCATATAATAGGACGTGTCTTTCGGAAGATAGAATTTAAACTTCTGTTCACTTCCATAATTATATTCATATAAAGCAGATTTGTCCAGAAATGTTTTGAAATTATATTCCGATATCCCCTTCAATCTGTTCAATGAATCTAAAACAGAAGGAGGCGGAATCTTTATCGGCGGAACATTTAATTCAACCTCGTTTGTATTCTTTTCCTTCACTTCGTTTTGGGCTATTAAATCAGAGCAAACGACAAGCAGTAATAGAAAAAGAATGAATGTTTTCAGGAGCTGCATTTTCTTAGATTATTAGTTGGCACAAGAAAGGAAAAAAAGAATGGTTAATCCTTTATCGCATATTAAAAAAATATAACTCACCTTTAATCTAATCCTTAGAACAATGCTTTGAGTAAATAATACATCAGGATCGCACAGAAAATCAATTTCAATCCTGTCGTCAATAAGAATGATATAAATGAGCTTAATGCCACTTTCAATGCCTTCTGTGAGTTTCGGCTATCATGAATCAGCTCTCCGACAAAAGCTCCCAGAAAAGCACCCAAGATCAGACCAAAAGGAGGAAACCAGATTGCACCGACAATCAATCCGATGACAGTACCCCAGGATGCTTCTTTCGAACCGCCAAAACGTTTAGTCACCCAAACGGGAACAATATAATCCATAACCGAAAGAATAACTGTAATGACTCCGAGTACAAGAATCTCTGTAAGGCTATATGGTTCTTTCGAACTGAAAACAGCAATCAGGTAGCCTACATAACTCAATGGAACGCCGGGCAATACCGGTAAAACAGAGCCAATTATACCCAAGATGCCGCATAAGACAGCTAATACGATAAAAACATATTCCATAATTAAGCATTTGAAGAGTTAGACACAAACTATTTCAGTCGAATCGTATATGCGAAAGCATTAGCTCTACACCGGATTACAGATTCGCTCTCCCCGCAAATATAAAAAAATAAGGAGAGACTTTTCTGTCTCTCCCCACTGATCTTCATTTAACCTATTTATCAAAATCAATTTCCAATTTTTCAGCTCCGAATAAATTCATACCTAATTTATTCATCACATATTTAATAGCCAGCTGCCCTTTTACAGAGTTGCCCGAACCATCCAAAGGAGGGGCAAAAGATGCTATTCCGAACAGTCCCGGCAGTACACCCATGATACCACCACCAACTCCTGTTTTTGCAGGGATACCCGATTCGTAGATCCAGTCTCCCGTATGTTCGTAAAAACCGACTGTAGAGATCAGAGATGTAATCTTCGGTGTCAATGAAGCATCAAAAACTTTCGTTTTAGTCACCGGATT
>JBOFKE010000087.1:0-5076 GCA_051657185.1 Bacteroidales bacterium
ATCGTCGAAACCCCGGAAAACAGGTAAGGTGTTGTTGCAAAGCGTATGTTCGAAAACGCCGAACAGTTTCTTATTTAACGGATGTTTCGGCACACCATAAAAATGATACATTCCAGCCTGAGCAGCCCAGCAAATATAAAGTGTTGATGTAACATTCTGCCTTGCCCAGTCAAATATTTCGCAAATCGGAGTCCAATACGCAACATCTTCAAATGGAATTTGCTCAACCGGTGCACCTGTAATTATCATCCCGTCAAACTTCTGATTTCTGATTTCGTCAAAAGTATGATAAAATGATTCTAAATGTTCGATCGGTGTATTTTTTGAAATGTGTTCTTTAATGCGAAGAAAATTGATTTCGACCTGTAGAGGTGTGTTGGATAACAAACGGACAAGGTCTGTCTCCGTATCAATTTTTACAGGCATTAAGTTTAAAATCAAAATGCGCAACGGACGAATATCTTGCATGTTAGCTTTCGAATCATTCATGACAAAGATATTTTCTGCTTTTAGAAGGTCTATTGCCGGTAAATTATCCGGAAGATTCAATGGCATATTCTTTTCATTTACGTTATACGCACACAAAGTAACTACTTTTTTCTGAGCTATAAACAGATTGCCTGAAAAAGAGTGTCCGGAGATTGTTGTAAAACAGTCAGCCGGGAAATTGAAAGCAAAACGAATTGCGTATATTTGAAAACGAATAATAGAACATTAAATAAACTATTAAGAAATTCATTTGTTATAATTAAAAGTAAATCATTATGTTACAGCGTGTTTTATTTATTGCCTTACTATCCGTTTTAGGATTTTCGTGTGCAAACTCTCAGAATTCTGAGGTTAAAAAAGATGATAAGTCTGAAATTAAAGGACAAGTTATAAAGATGGATCAAAAGCTTTTTCTTGAAAAGATTTTTGATTATAAGAAACAAAATAAAGAGTGGAAATACGAAAGCGATAAGCCAAGTATCATAGACTTCTATGCAGACTGGTGTGGACCATGCCGTAAAGTAGCTCCTATTTTAGAGGAGCTGGCTGATGAGTATAAAGGCAAAATCAATTTTTATAAAGTTGATACGGAAAAAGAAAAAGAATTATCCCGTGAGATGGGTATCCGTAGCTTGCCAACGTTAATTTATTGTCCTGTAAACGGACAACCGCAGATTATTATGGGGTTGCAGCCGAAAGAAAATTATGTGCAGGCAATCAAAGAAATATTCAACGTTCAATAGATTTTAAGTTAAGTTGTATTGGTGCGTGGAAATCGGTAACGATTTTCACGCTTTTTTTTATAGCTTTGTATGTGCTAAACAGATATATATGAAGAAAGTATTGTTAGGAATGAGCGGAGGAACCGACAGCTCGGTCGCAGCGATGATATTAAAAGAATCAGGTTATGAAGTGATCGGAATAACTTTTCGATTTTATGATCGTGAGGAAAATACCCGCCATCTGGAAGATGCCAGAGAATTGGCAGATCGACTTGGTATCGAACATCGCGTTTTTGATGCACGGGATTTATTTAAAGATAAAATCTTATCCTATTTCATTTCGGAATATATGTCGGGTAAAACTCCTGTGCCTTGTGTGGTCTGCAATAATGAACTGAAGTGGAAGCTGCTTTGCGATATAGCCGAAGTAGAAGGAATCGATTTTATTTCGACAGGACATTATGTGCAAAAGATACTAGTTGACGGGAAATACTATATAACTCAAGGGAAGGATCCGGAAAAGGATCAATCATTTTTTATGTGGGGGCTCGGACAACGTATCTTGTCGAAGATGCTCTTGCCATTGGGAGATCTGCACAAATCTGAAGTTCGGGAGTATGCACGGAAACAAGGATTCTTGAAAGCGGCTAATAAAAAGGATAGCTTAGGTGTTTGTTTCTGTCCGGGAGATTATCGTCCCTTCCTGAAAGAACATGTAGATTCGTCGTTGATTCAGCCGGGATATTTTAAGGATACGAATGGAAATATATTAGGTAAACATGCCGGATTTCCTTTTTATACAGTTGGTCAGCGACGCGGATTAGGTATCAACTTTCAGTATGCCGTTTTTGTGAAAGAGATTGATGCAGAGACCAATACTGTTATTTTGAGCAAACTGGAAGATATGTACCACCAAACGATGTATCTGAAGGATGTCCATTTTATTGATCCCGAAGATATCAGTAAGTTGTCTTTAACCTGTAAGATTCGTTATCGTAAACAAGAAAACGGATGTGAGATAGAGCTGACAGAAAATAATTGTGCAACAGTTCGATTCGACGAACCGGTTAATTCGATAGCACCCGGACAATCAGCCGTATTTTATTGCGGAGATCGGGTAATCGGAGGAGGAATTATTGTTTCGGCTGCCGATTAATTTTATTTTATTGGGTAATAGTTATACTTTTGTCTTATCATTTGAACGATAGGAACAAAGAAATTAAAAATTCATATATATGGAAACAGTAGTAAGCGGTATTCGCTCGACAGGAAACCTGCATTTAGGGAACTATTTCGGTGCGCTTAAGAATTTTATTAAGATGCAGCAAGAGAATAATTGCTTTTTCTTTATTGCTGATTATCATTCATTGACAACACATCCGGATCCAAAATCACTGCATACAAACGTAAAGAATGTATTAACTGAATATTTAGCAGCGGGTCTTGATCCGGAAACTTCGGCTATCTATGTTCAGAGTGATGTGCCTGAAGTAACCGAATTATATTTGTTATTGAATATGCACGCTTATATGGGTGAGCTGGCTAAGACTTCTTCATTTAAGGAGAAAGCAAGAAAGCAACCTGAAAATGTAAATGCAGGTTTGTTGACTTACCCTACTTTGATGGCTGCCGATATTTTGATGCACAATGCAGATAAAGTGCCGGTAGGAAAGGATCAGGAGCAGCATCTTGAAATGACGCGTAAATTCGGCCGCCGTTTTAATAACTTTTATGGTGTGGAGTACTTTAAAGAACCTGCAGCATACAACTTTGGCGGTGAGTTGATTAAAATCCCCGGACTAGATGGTAGCGGAAAAATGGGTAAAAGTGAAGGAAACTGTATTTACCTGGCTGATGATGCTAAAACTATTGAGAAAAAGGTAAAACGTGCACTTACGGATCAGGGTCCTACAGAAATGAACTCTGTTAAGCCTGATTATATTGAAAACTTATTTACGATTTTGAACGTTGTATCAACACCTGATACTGTTGAGTTTTTCGAAGATAAATGGAATAAGTGTGAGATTCGTTACGGAGATTTGAAAAAACAATTAGCTGCAGATATTATTGCTGTGACTACACCTATTCGTGAAAGAATTCTTGATATTCAGAATGATGAAGAATATCTTCGTAAGGTAAGCATCATGGGAGCAGAAAGAGCCAGAGAAAGTGCTTCTAAAACGCTTCGTGAAGTTCGTGAAATTATGGGATTTAAACCATTCTAAATTTTTTTGATATACAACAGAAAAGGGGAGCTCTATGAGTTCTCCTTTTTATTTAATATAATTGAGTATGAAACAATTTGTCATTGTTGCGGATGATAAAATTCCGGGATTACCAACCTTATTGGCGCCGTTTGAACATGTAACTTTTTTGCCAACGAAGGATTTTTCCTCATCAGCAATTAAAGATGCCAATGTTTTGTTTGTCAGAACCCCGATTAAATGCAATGCGACATTACTGGCAGGTAATATGGTTGAGTATATAGGTACGGCAAGTATTGGTTTTGATCATATTGACAGAGCATATTGTGCTGAACACGATATTGTGTGGAACAATTGTCCGGGATGTAATAAAGGTTCTGTCCTTTCTTATTTTCTGGCAACTCTTTCTATTCTTGCACGTAAAATGAAGAAAGATCTTTCTGAATTTACGGTCGGTGTGGTCGGAGTCGGTAATATTGGTAAACATATTGCTAAGGCTTGCGAAGATTTGGGAATGAAAGTTCTTTTAAATGATCCTCCGCGACAGGAAGCTGAAGGTGATAAAGGGTTTGTATCATTGGAGGTGATAGCTAAAGAGTGTGATCTGATAACGTTTCATACGCCCTTAACTAAAGAGGGTGATTATCCGTCATTTCACGTAGCAGATAGCCGTTTTTTTTCAGCGTTAGAAAAGAAGCCTATTGTGATGAATGCTGCACGTGGCGGCGTTCTGGATGAAGAGGCTTTACTCGAAGCTTGTAAAGAAGGTAAAATCGGAGGTGTGATTATTGATTGTTGGGAAAACGAACCATTGATAAATGAAGAATTGCTGGATATTGCTGATATTGCGACTCCGCATATTGCCGGTTTTTCAAGAGATGGTAAGTTTAACGGTACAAAAATGACCGTTGAGGCTTTTGCCCGTCATTTCGGATTAGATGTAGATACATCCTTAATAACTCCTCCTGCTCCTAAGCATCCGATCATTGATGCAACACATATCGATGGGGATCTATTGACTGGAATTATTTTGAAAACATATCCGGTAGAAGAGGAATCCGAGACATTGAAGGCAGCTTCGGCTGACTTTGTTAAACAGAGAGATCATTATCCTTTACGGCGTGACTTTTGTGGTTATACTGTAATTAATGCTTCAGCAGATCTGGAATTGATTATTCGTAAGCTAGGATTTAATTAATATAAAAACGGGTTAATCAGCATAAAGTGTGATTAACCCGTTTTTAGTGATTATTTGATACAAGTTAGTTTGTACAATGTATCCAACCGATCCGGTATATAGGACAGCTTTGCTTGTCTCAGTCCTTCCTCGCCCGCATCTTCTGCCCGATTGACATAGGTATATGACTCGGGTACTGCATGTCGGATAAATTCGCGATTCATTAAAGGATAGGCTCCCCGGATATGTGCATTGGCTTTTTCGAATAAAACCAAAAAGGTATCTTCCGTTAGCGGGCATCCTAAAGAAAAAGCCTCAATCTTGCCATTAATTCTTAAAGCACCACCCTGAATCTGTAAATTGAAAAATTCAGCCAAAGCATTGCACAGGGCCGTATTCTCCATTTCCATTTGACGGTCAAATCCGGATGTATGTTCTGATATCCATTGACTGTTAACCAGACAACATTCCTGAATATTTTCCG
>JBOFKE010000088.1:0-2769 GCA_051657185.1 Bacteroidales bacterium
TTGATTTCTATGCGCCGCAGCTTTTGCTTAAGACGAACAGTTCCTTTACGGTCGCAAGTAATATGGATCTGTCTATGCACTATCAATTGAGAAATAATCAGGAAGGGTCGGAGTCTGTAAACGTGGCCATGAAAGCGTCTGGAGAAAATATAATGACAGAGACTCTGTATCATTTGGGAACTCGTGTAATAAACGATCCGGTTAATAATAACTATACTTATGATCTGACTAAAGTCCTGAAAGAAGGACGTCGTAATTTAACGATTACAGCAGTCGTGAAACTTGATGAATCAGTCGAAAGACAGGTTCTGTACAGTCATATGGAGGCTGAAATCAGTGCGGTTTTCGAAACACCGTTTGTTTTTGGTAAAGATTTGAAAGCAGATATCAATGAACAAAAAGAAGATGTCTTTGATCAGAAGACCATTGATTTATTATTTTCGGCTGAGAACAGTGAAGTATATATTGATGCTTTGGTGACAAAGGATGTTCCGTTAAATATCAAGCTGGATATTGATGTGTTGGATGAAAACAATCAACCAATCGGAGTTCAGATTGCTGATGTCTTATTATCGGATCCCGATAGTCAGCAAATAGAATTTATCGTATCCAAAGAAGATGCTCCGAAAATGATTCGTGCACGAAATCTTTTATTGAAAGGCAATGTGTTTACGGATGAATCATTGGCAGGGAAAGTAATAACTGTCGATAATTTTGTGGATATCAAGAATCTGAAGATCCGTAAAAAAGGGGGAGTCATCATAAAACCATAAATAAAACAACAGAACACAGATGAAAAAAATATATATAGGATGTATGATCTTTGGTGCACTGATCCTACAACGTTCAGAGATGTGTGCACAAATGCTGAAAACGGCCTACTTCCTGGATAATTCGGTTCAGCGCCAGAACTATAATCCGGCATTTCATACCGATAAAGGCTTTGTTTCCGTTCCGGTATTGGGTGGTATCGGGGCACAGGTAGAAACAAATTCGTTTCTGGTTGATCATTTTATCTATAAACGCCCGGACGGTTCACTGACAACTTTCCTTGATCCGTCAGTCAACGTAAACAATTTTATCGGGAAGCTGAAAGATAACAATCACTTAAGTCAATCTTTGGATATGAATATCTTCGGAATCGGCTTTGCGAAAGAAAGCGGATACTGGACGGGTGGTATAAACTTGCGCCAGAATGCGAATGTAGCCATTCCTAAAGGTGCATTTGAATTGGCTAAACTAGGTCCGGACTCATACTCACCTATTCGTAAATTAGAGGTAAATGCTAACGCTTTTCTTGAAATTTATGCCGGTTATTCCCGTAAGCTGATGGATAATCTGACTGTCGGAGGACGATTGAAGTATCTGGGCGGATTAGCCAGATCTCGAATGAAAATTACTCAGTTTGATGTATTCTCGAATGAAGACAAACTTTATGCTAAGGTCAATACATCCCTGGAAACGTATGTGAAAGGATTGCATAATAATTCAACAGGTTTACAGGAAATAGATAAATATTTCGATAACTATGAGATGAAGGGCGGCTACGGTTTGGCAGGAAACGGCCTTGCTTTAGATTTAGGTGCAGAATATCGCCCGCTGAGTTGGCTGAAAGTTTCGGCTTCGATTCAGGATATCGGCTTTATCTCATGGTCTAAATCCAGCTCGGTAAGAGCGGCTTCGGATGGTATCGTGGATTTCGTAGGATTTGATATTGATGTGAATGATGACAGCTCGGTGGATGATCAGATTGACGATTTGGGCGATCGCTTTAAACAAATGATCAAATACGAGAATATAGCTAAAAAGGCACATGCGAAATCGTTATACATGAAAATGAATATCGGGGCAGAAGCAATGATTCTGGATGATTTACTGGGATTCGGATTGCTTTATACAAATCAGATGAGCGAGTATTTCCCGCTTAATGACCTGACATTGTCTGTAAATTGTCGTCCGCTGGACTGGCTTCAAGGAGCCTTAAGTACTTCTGTTATCAACGGTCATTTCGGATCGGTAGGTTTTGCATTGAATATTGCGCCTGAGAAAGCCGTAAACATAACACTAGGGGGTGATTTTATATTTAAGAAACTAACCAAACAGTTTTATCCGATTCATTCGTACGGATATAATCTTTTTGCAGGAATTGCAATCCCTCTGAATATCTGATGTGTTTAATCAAATACGATAGCGTGCGGAGTTTTAATATAAGACGCTCAATAAAATAAGAATATTCTTAATCTTTTCAAATACACTGACGGAGAAAGCCCTGTTTATATAGGTTTTCTCCGTTTTGTTTTTTCGGGGCGGCGTTAAGAATTTGCACATATTAGAACTTTATATATCTTTGAATCAGTAATAGCACTTAAATGACGTATTGTGATTTGTACTTACACCTATCACAAAGACCTGAACCGACTGTCTGATACCGACAGATAAAATAATAAAGTTATAGTCTTACATTAATTAAACTTTTATGAAGAGATTCATTTTTATTGCTTTAATAGCAACATTAATTACCGCTTGTGGAAAAGATGAGCCAGTACTTGACATCAAACCGGGACCTGTTCCTGAAACGGGAAAACCGAATGAGCCTGATAAAGAGCAGGCAGGAAATGAGGCGGATACGACACCTCCGACCGAAGCCGAGCTAAAATCATATTTCAATATTAATACGGATCTGAATGTTTATCAATGTCTTCAGCAGATAAAAGAATCAACTGAAGAGAAAGATATTCAGGGAAGGAAGTTACGCGTAACAGCAAGTAA
>JBOFKE010000089.1:0-10462 GCA_051657185.1 Bacteroidales bacterium
ATAACTTCAGAGTAAACTTTACAAGCTGTATCGAAACCGAAAGAAGTTTCAATCATTTCGTTTTTCAAGTCACCATCAATTGTTTTAGGACAACCGATAACCTGAACTCCTGAGTTATTTTGTTTGTAGTATTCAGCCAATACACAAGCATTTGTGTTAGAGTCATCACCACCGATGATAACCAATGCTTTAATATCTAGTTTTTTGATTACTTCAAGACCTTTGTCATATTGAGCAGTTTCTTCAAGTTTAGTACGACCTGAACCGATAATATCAAAACCACCTGTATTACGATATTCGTCGATAATCTCAGCTGTAAGCTCAATATAGTTATGATCAACTAAACCACCAGGACCCATTAAGAATCCGTAAAGTTTAGAGTCAGCATTCATAGATTTCAATCCGTCAAATAGACCTGCGATTACGTTGTGACCGCCCGGAGCTTGACCACCTGAAAGGATTACACCTGCGTTAATAGCCGGGTATTCTCTTTTCTCGTCACTTTCAACGAAAGTAAGAACAGGCATTCCGTATGTATTAGGAAATAATTTTGCAATTTCAGCTTGGTCCGCTACAGACTCTGTAGCTGCACCTTCTTGAATTTTAACAGCTCCTCTTAACGCTTTTGGCAACTTTGGTTGATAAGCTGCACGCGCAATTTGTAATGCACTCTTTTTCATTTTGAATTGAGTTATATTATTAAATTAGAAATGTGATATCTGTCTATTACAGTTATTTTTTCGAGCGCGAATTTCGCTTTATTTTTCCAATTTACCAAATTGAAGATGCTTTAATTGCTATTTATAATCGACGATGATTGTAAGTTTTTATAATAATATCAGAATCATTTGCTAGTTATGTCTGATTTTCGCATCAAAATGAAAGCGAAAAGGTTTGGGTTCAAAACTATTAGCTCTTCACACATTACTATATGCAAGAATCCAATAATCTTTAATCCCAAACCTTTCATATGTTAATAATTAACAATTAGATCAAAGTGTAAAATCTATGCCCATCATTACAACTTGCGGGTCCCGGTTACGTATAATAGTTTTTTCGAAATCCTCAGTTCTTACAGTTGTCTTCTCGCCTATTGAATTAAATATATCATTTATTGATAATGTTATACCTAAACGATTATTCCAGATTTTTTGAGAAATTGATGCATTCATCCGATAACGACTAGCTATTTTTCCCTGAATCGTTAAACGATCCGATATATAATTTCCATTTAATTGTATCTGGGTAGAATAAGTCGGACGGAAATTTAAATTAGTTTGAAATCCAAATGTATCAGATTTCTTTTTTTCATCATAACCTATTGAACGCCCATCCAAAGTATAAGCACCCCAATTACCTGACACAAGAAGATCAAACCATCTGACAGGCGAATAAGCAAAGGATAATTCGATCCCGTAACTATTTATATCCGACAGATTATCTTTGGTCACTTTATCTGCTTCAATATACAAATCAGTTATTGCATTTTTTATCTTTGTATAATACAATGTTGGCTGTACCGATACTAAACTATTTTTCCATATATAAGATAAAGCCAAAAGATCTGCTGTTTCATTTTTCAGATAAGGATTACCAACAAACAGGCGAGCCGGATCCGTATTATTCAGATAAGGTGTAAGCTCACTTATCAGGGGTCGATTGGATCGTCTGTTATAACTGGCTTGTAAACGATTTCTCCCAAAGTTATAACTTAATGCAGCACGAGGAAATAAATCCCAACTACAATAATCATTATTTACTAGTTCGATTAGCTCTCGGTCATATCTGTAAGTTCTAGTTTCATTCTCTAAGCGTAAACCAAACTCAATCATAAAGGTATATAACTGAAAATAGGCTTCACTATAAAGTGACGTGATATTACGATCCATTCCAAAATCAGTTCGAAATGCAGGTTTTGATGGAGTAATATAATCCTTTGAATTAATTGACACTCCATTTTGAAAACGTCCATTAAATCCGGAAATAACTTTTACAGCCATTGGGGAGTACACTTCACTTAGTCTCGTATTAAAATAAACATGCTGCAATGAAGTATTCCACTCTTGGAAATAGGTTGACAAGGCTGAGCTATCAACAACAAGCACTTCGGCTTTAGGTTTACGCTCAAATAAATTGCGCTCAATATTCTCAGAATATCGATAATTTACATTTGCACTTAAAGTATTAAGTGGAAAACGTTTAAAATTCCACTTAAAATCATAGTTTAAATTAAATGTATTATAACGCTGATCATTATCTCGTTTAACACGTGCCTGAGACACTGGAGTTGAATTACCAATGTTATATTTATCATTTCGAATATTCCCAATACGATCATACGAAGAGAGAAGCATATCTCCATTAAATTGCATTTTCACATTGTCAGACGCATGATAGTCTAGCCCCAAGAGTGATGTATAGGTTTTAGGGCGCCCCATAGCATCATTATTTTGTTTTTCTATTGATTGATTTTCATGATTAATTGTAGTATTCTTAAATTTACGCTTACGATAATCCTTTCTAGCTGATGCACCTACCGTTAACGAAAGCTTTTTATTCAATGGTTGTGCAATAAATAACTCTCCTCCAACTCTACCTTTGCTCCCGGACTGAAAAGATGCATACAGATCTTTTGTATTAAACATTTGAGAATCGAAGGTTACAATATTTATTATCCCCGCACTTCCGTCTGAAACAAATGAAGACGATGGATTACTTGTAACTTCAATTTTTCGAATTGATGACGCCGGTATTTGCAAGAGAACATCCCCACGATTTTCCTGCATTAGCCCCAAGGGTTTACCATTTATCAGAATTGTCAGCTTTTCACTATTCCTTAAAAAAATATTTCCTTCTATATCTGTATCCAAAGAAGGTATATTAGAAACAACATCGTTAAATGAAAGTTGCTTAGCTGTTAAAATATTTTGTGGAACTACACTTTTACTATCGATACTGATTGTATGTGTCTTTGACTGTATAACTGTCACTTCGTCCAATGATCGACTCGAAGAAATCCGAAGAGAATCTGCATGGGTCGTCCCTGCAGCTACTAATCCGGCTAAAATAATTGGTTCAAGCATAATTTAAGATTATAGAAAAGCTGTTTACTAAATATATATAGTAAACAGCTTTAAGTTAATATGTATGTTTTATTCCCTCCAGAATGAAGGTGTCAATATCGTTAATACTGTAAACAACTCTAAGCGTCCGACTAACATGATAAATGATAAAAACCATTTAGCAAAAGGATGTAAATTAGCAAAATTCCCAGACGGTCCCGTTTCGCCTAACCCCGGGCCAACATTACTGATACATGTAATAACAGACCCTATAGATTCTTCAAAACCTGTTCCTAATCCCGCTAATATCAATGAGCTTACTAATATTATCATTAGATAAATGAACATAAATGCCAATACCTTTGTAACAAGTTCAAAAGAAACAACAACTCGATTGATCCTAACAGGCAAAATAGCATTAGGATGCACTTGCCGCTTAAACTCATTAACTGTATTCTTAGTCAACACCAAGACCCTCACAAGCTTCATTCCTCCACTAGTAGATCCTGCTGAGCCTCCCGGAAGCATTATCATTAACATTAACACCCAATAAAAAGTCCCCCATGGGATAAAATCAGCTGTCGCAAAACCAGTAGTCGTCAATAATGAAACGACTTGAAAAAGTGCCGTTCGAAATGTAGATTCGACACCTGTCATTATATGAGACGATAGTAAACCCACTGTAATTACGACTGTACATACCGTTATAACTGTTACATAAAAGCGAAATTCTTCGTCTTTAAACATTTTATTTGGTTTCCCTTTAAGGAAAAAATATACCAAAGTAAAATTCGTCCCTGCTATAAACATAAAGGCTGTAATTACATACTCGATATAAGCTGACCCCCAATAAGCGACACTTGCCTGTTTTGTTGAAAAACCTCCCGTAGCCATCGTTGTAAACGCATGGCATATTGAATCAAAAAAATTCATTGGACCTGCATAAAGAAAGCCCGCACATGCTATGGTTATAACCAAATATATCCCCCACAAGCGTTTTGCCGTCTGATCTATTCGAGGACTCAGTTTATCATGTGTTAGCCCTGGTGCTTCAGAATTAAACAATTGAACACCACCTGCAACTCCTAAACGAGGCAATAAAGCAAGTGTAAAAACAATTACTCCCATACCTCCTAACCATTGAATAATACTTCGCCAGAATAAAATCCCATGCGGAAGACTATCAATATCATTGAGTATACTTGCTCCTGTCGTTGTGAATCCGGACATCGTTTCGAAGAATGCATCTGTCACTGATGGTATCGATTTACTTAAAATAAAAGGTAACATACCACAAAGCGAAAGAGCAATCCAGGAAAAAGAGACTATAAAAAAGCCCTCACGTCGATGCAAATCTTTGTCATGATCATGACAACTCCATGTCAATAAACCTCCGCAACTTAATGTAAAAAGGGTTGAGATGACAAACGGAATGAAATCATGTTCCAGATACAACGCTGACACAAGTGTAGAAATAAAAAGGAATGCCGATTCAATTATCAGTAAAATACCGATAATATACCAGACAAATTTCCAATTAAAAGGTTTCATAAAATGATGTATAAGTTATAGCTTGCCATTAAAAAAATCAACTCATTCGATTTTTATAGTCTTCATAGCTAAATTCTTTATACATAGTTAATGTATTATCTTTAGTCCAAAGAGCAATAGATGGATGATGAATACCATTAAACATAGTTGTTTTAACAATTGTGTAATGGATCATATCTTCAAATATAACTCTATCACCGATTTTCAAAGGCTCATCAAAGGACCAGTCACCCATAAAATCTCCGCTCAAACAGCTGTTGCCACCCATCCGATAAGTCGGTTTCCCTTCTACAGGTTCATGATATGCACCACGAATCACCGGTTTATAGGGCATTTCAAGACAGTCCGGCATATGGCAGGCAAAAGAAACATCTAAGATCGCTGTTTTAATCCCTTTGTTTTCTACAATATCTACAACTGTAGAAGCCAATACTCCTGTTTGCCATGCAAAAGCACTACCTGGTTCCATTATTATTTCCAGATGAGAGTATTTTGATTTAAAATTTTTCAAAACACCTATCAGATGTTCGACATTATAACCTTTGCGAGTCATTAAATGTCCTCCACCCATATTTAACCACTTTGCCTGTTTCAATAATTTCCCAAATCGTTTTTCAATCTGTAACAACGTTTTCTCTAAATCAAACGAAGTTGATTCGCAAAGTGTATGGAAATGTAACCCTTCGATTCCTTCAGGCAAAACATCTCCGATTTCAGAAGATATTATACCTAAACGAGATCCAGGAGCACATGGATTATATAAATCAGTCTCTACTTCAGAATATTCAGGATTAATACGTAATCCACAAGATATGCGATTACCATCTTCCTTTATCATATGCTTAAAACGTTCCCATTGTGATAATGAATTGAATGTGATATGACTACTATATTTCATCATTATCGGGAAATTTTCTTCTGTATATGCAGGAGAATAGGTATGAGCCGGTGATCCCATTTCTTCAAAAGCTAAACGAGCTTCATGAATTGAACTTGCAGTTGAATAAGGAATATATTCCCGAACAATCGGAAATGATTTCCACATTGCAAATGCTTTAAAAGCCAGAATAATATTTACACCAGCACGTTCTTTAACGCTTTTAATTAGCTCTAAATTACTTCTAAGCTTCTCTTCTTCCATCACATAACACGGAGAAGGAACTTCATTGAAATCTATCATTTCTATTACTATAAAAGTGAATATAGGTTATAACAATTCAATATCAAAACCTACTATAACTATCTATTATATTTATACAATTGTCAATTTTGCAAAGCGCAATAATAATGTTTTCTCGCCAAAGGTATCAAACTGAATAATTGCTTTTAGATTATCGCCGTCGCCTTCAATGCGGGTAACTGTACCTTGACCGAAACGGTCATGCTGAACAATTGCTCCTGATTGTAATCCACCTGCTGAAGTATTGCTGCTCACAGACGAAGCATCGATATTTACTGCGGCTACCTTTGGTTTAGCTTCTGACAAAGGTTTAAGCTTTTGTCTAAATCTGTCTGCACCCGCACTCACTGAAGCTGAAAGTTGATCATAAGCCGACACTTTACGCTGCTGTTCTGTATTTACTTGCTGAGGAGAAGTCGTAAACAATGAGTTCCCGGTCGCTCCTATAGACTGATCCGCTAAAAACTGAGGATCTATATCTTTTAAAAAACGACTTGGTGCAGACATTTGCGATTGACCATGTTTAAAACGGCTTTTGGCATAAGTGAGTATACAACTCTTTTCAGCACGCGTTATTGCCACATAAAACAAGCGTCGTTCTTCTTCAAGTTCTCTTGGCGACATTTTCGCAAGTGATGACGGAAATAAATCTTCTTCCAAACCAACGACAAATACATGTTTAAACTCAAGACCTTTTGCCGAGTGAATGGTCATCATTATAACCTTATTTTTATCTTCTTCTTTATCAGTATCCTGATCTGTAGCCAATGAAACTTCAGATAAGAAATCAGATAATAACGGATTCTCAATGCCTTCTTCTTGCTTCATCGCACAATATTCTTGTACGCCCTTAAGCAACTCTTCCACATTCTGAGTTTTAGTAAGCCCTTCAATCGTGCCTTCAGAGATAAGATCAGAAGCTATACCTGTCATTTTAACAACTGCCAATACTAACTCATGTGCAGACAACTCTGATGCTAACTCCCGAAAATTATCTATCAATTCGCGAAATCCAGCTAACTTCTTAGCTGTCCCTGCATTAATTTTAAGAGCATAGTCCAGCGGAGCATTCAAAACATCCCAAAGTGAAGTATTGTGTATCAATGCGGCATCCGTTATTTTCCCTACTGTAGTATCTCCTATACCTCTTGCCGGATAATTAATTATACGTTTAAACGATTCTTCGTCTTTAGGATTAATAATTAAACGACAATAAGCTAATACATCTTTTATCTCTTTACGTTGATAAAAAGAAAGCCCTCCATATATCCGATAAGGAATATTACGTTTTCTCAATGCCTCCTCCATAATACGCGATTGCGCATTGGTTCGGTATAGGATCACAAAATCTTTATAATCGGCATGCTCTGTCAATCGCTTTTCAGCAATTTTATTTGCAACCAGATAACCCTCTTCATAATCCGAATAGGCGCTGAATAAACCAATTTGTTCGCCTACTTCATTTTCCGAAAAGACATTTTTTTGTATTTGCTGTCTATTTTTCTTGATTAAGCTGTTTGCTGCATCAACGATCGTCTGTGTAGACCGGTAATTCTGCTCTAACTTAAAGACTCTACATTCCGGGAATGTGTTTTTAAAATTGAGTATATTATCAATATTAGCACCTCGGAAAGAGTATATACTCTGAGCATCATCTCCTACCACACATACACGATGGTGATCTCCGGCCAGTTGTTGCACAAGTAAATGCTGTGCATAATTGGTATCCTGATACTCATCTACCAGAATATACATAAATCTGTTTTTATACTTCTCTAAAACCTCGGGATGTTTATGAAAAAGAATATTGGTGTACAACAACAGATCATCAAAATCCATAGCTCCTGCATCCTTACATCTTCTGGCATATGTTTGATATATATTGCGGATCTCAGGCATTTTCGAGTTGTAATCCTGTTCCATCAATTGCTGGCTGGATGCATACATACCCGGAGTGTACAATGCATTTTTTGCTGATGAAATACGACTATACACCGCATTCGGTTTATAGACTTTATCATCCAGCTTCATTTCTTTAATGATCGATTTTAATAAATTCTTAGTATCCTGAGAATCATAAATTGTAAAATCGGAAGTAAAACCAATATGTTCAGCTTCTGCTCTCAAGATGCGAGAAAAGATGGAATGGAAAGTGCCCATCCATAATCGAGAAGCTGTATTTTGCCCAACCATTCGTCCAATACGTTCTTTCATCTCCTTAGCTGCTTTATTGGTAAAAGTCAAAGCTAAGATTGTAGATGGATATAATCCTTTCGAAAGCAGATACGCAATTTTGGTTGTTAAAACTCTTGTCTTTCCCGAACCGGCTCCTGCAATAACCAAAGATGGACCATCACAATGAAGCACTGCTTCTCGCTGACTTGGATTAAGTGAGTTTATTATTTCCTCCATATTTCCTTTATTCTTGAAGTTTTGTATGTTCTGAAATACTTGCTAAACATACGAAATTTGCTAAGAAGCGAAAAATTCGTTCTTAGCAAATTTATTATATTATTGTACAGCTTGAATCAATTCCTCCAAAGTCAGAACTGATTGCTCTCCTGTAATCATATTTTTTAGACTTATCTTATTATCCCTTATCTCTGATTCACCAACTAAGGCAACAAATGGAATCTTCTTATTATCAGCATAACTCATTTGTTTTTTCATTTTAGCTGCTTCAGGATAAATTTCAGTACGGATACCTACCTTACGTAATTCGGCTATACGCTCCAGACAATATTCCTCTTCTGTTTCGCCGAAATTAACAAACATCAATTGCGTAGTAAGTAACGAGTCTTCCGGATATAGTTCTAATTGATTTAACACATCATAAATACGGTCTGCACCAAATGAAATACCTACGCCAGAAACACCCGGTAAACCGAATACACCTGTAAGATTATCATAGCGTCCACCACCTGTAATACTTCCAATCTGTACATCCAGGGCCTTCACTTCAAAAATAGCTCCCGTATAATAGTTAAGACCACGTGCCAGAGTTAAGTCTAACTCAAAATCACAACGGATACCTAATTTATCTATTTTACGAAGAATGTATTCCATTTCTTCTACACCTTTCAGTCCGGTTTCAGAAGCTGCAAGAACATTTTTCAACACACCTACTTTCTCGGCATTGGTACCTTCCAATAGAATAATCGGTTGCAATAGTTCGATTGCTTCAGCAGAAATACCTTTAGATGCCAGCTCTTCGTTTACTTTATCCAACCCGATTTTATCAAGCTTGTCTATAGCAACTGTTATATCAACAATTTTTTCTGGTGCACCGATAATTTCAGCAATCCCTGTCAGAATCTTTCTATTATTCATCTTGATAGATACACGAATAGCAAAGCGGGTAAACACCTCATCCATTAATTGTATTAGTTCCACTTCATTTAATAAAGAGTCTGAACCTACAACATCGGCATCACACTGATAGAATTCGCGATAACGTCCTTTTTGAGGACGGTCAGCACGCCATACCGGCTGAATCTGAAATCTTTTGAATGGAAATGAAATTTCATTTCTATTCATTACAACAAAACGAGCAAAAGGAACCGTTAAGTCATAACGCAAACCTTTCTCGCACATTTTAGTTGCTAATTTAGCTGTGTTGCGTTCTAGCAACTCCTCATCTGATACACCCTTAGTAAAGTCTCCTGAATTCTGGATTTTAAACAACAGTTTATCTCCTTCTTCTCCATATTTCCCCATCAGTGTCGAAAGATTCTCCATAGCCGGAGTTTCGATTTGCTGGTAACCATATAAATGGAAAACTTCACGAATTGTATTAAATATATAATTACGCTTCGCCATTTCTATTGGCGAAAAGTCTCTTGTACCCTTTGGAATTGATGGTTTTGCTGCCATAAATCAAATATTAAAAATATTCCGAAATTCAAAATTAAGTCAGCAAAGATAGAAATTCTTCATGATAACCTAACACAATACCTTATTCAATTTCACTATGATTATAAAAAAGAACATAGGCTATCTTCAAAGTTAAACTTTAAAGATAGCCTATGCAGTAAATTCATATATTACAATCCGAAATTAATCCTTCATATTTGGCAACTGAAGTCCAAAATGCTTTTTCGCATCTTCGCGTTTCAACATTATCGCAACAATAATCGACAATAGTCCTAACGCTGCAAAAATCATCATCGGATATGTATAATCATAACTAATTGTACCATCCGGGCCTTCTACCTTACAATATTTATCAAGTACGATACCAATCAATAATGGCACACCCGACAATCCCCAGTTCTGAATCCAGAAAATCAATGCATACGCTGTCCCTAATTTATTCTCAGGAATAATCTTCGGAACTGATGGCCACATTGCTGAAGGAACTAATGAAAATGCGATACCCAGAATAACTGTTAAAACCAAAGCGATCATCCAGTTATTTAAGAAAGGAATAGCAAACATAGTGTGAACGAATACGATTAAACATGCGCCCAGAATCATGATTGTAGCTCCTTTACCTTTTCTATCATAAAGATTTCCGAAGAACGGAGTCAAGAATAATGTACCCATTGGAAGAATAGACGGAATATAACCTGACATTTCTTCTGAAACATGGAATTTATTGATCATTAAATCCGGAGCATATTTCAGGAATGGGAATACAGCCGAATAGAACAATACACATAGAATAGCT
>JBOFKE010000090.1:0-3278 GCA_051657185.1 Bacteroidales bacterium
GATTTGTCGTTTTGAAAATGATTATGTATTGAGTTGTATCTAAGGATAAAAAGAAAATGGAAAAAGAAATTTACGACGGGATTGTGTAAGAGCTGTTTCGTCGTTTTTTTATGCGGAAATAAGGGCTATGTATATAAAAAAGAAAAGGTTGTCTCACGACAACCTAAACCCTAATTAACCTTAAATCTAATACCATGAAAAACATGCTGCAAATATAGAGGCTTTTTTCGGAATGTCAATAGTTTGGGGTGTAAAAAAGTGGTGTATTAAAATAGTTTAACTAATGGGGCCTTTGGAGAAAGTATTATCTTTGCGAAAACTTGAAAATTACAAAAACAATGGATTTGATTCATATAACTGTGTCGGAGGAGTTGAGAGCGACTGCTCCGGAATATAGAGGCGTTGCGTTATTGGCTAAAGTGGAAAATACAAAAGAGTCTGCGGGTTTGTGGGAAAAGATTCAGCAACTTGAGGAAGAAATCCGTTCGGCTTATGCATTGACTGAAATAAATAAACGAAAGGAGATTCTGGCAACACGTCAGGCTTATAAAGCTTTTGGGAAGGATCCAAACAGATACAGGCCTTCGGCTGAGGCTTTGTGCAGGAGAGTTTTGAAGGATATGCCTTTGTACAGGATTTCGGTGTTGGTGGACTTGATAAATTATATTTCTATCAAATACGGTTACTCGATAGGAGGGTTTGATGCAGATCAGGTCGTGGGTGATTTAGAACTGGGCGTAGGTCGTAATGGAGAGATCTTTCATGCAATCGGCAGAGGTGAGCTGAATATCGAAGGCTTGCCTGTGTTCAGAGATCAGGTCGGACCTGTAGGCACGCCTACGAGCGATGAGGAAAGAACGATGCTGCGCGATGAAACAACAAGTTTGCTGATGATCGTAAATGGATATGATGGTGGTGAAAAGCTGGATTCTTGTATAAATGAAACTATTATGCTTCTGAAGCAATTTGCCCGATTAAAAAGTTTTCAGGTTATTCCTGTTTTGTAAATGGTATATATACAGCGTTTTACGGTTTTATTTTTAAGCACTTATTTATTTTCTCGAATAAATAAGTGCTTAATTTTTGCATATAATAAAACATTTACCTTTATTTGTCAGACAAATAAGAATAATAGGATTTGAGGGACTTTTGTGACAGAGCTCTCAAGGAACCAATAAATAACTATGGAACATCTAAGAGCAACGATTCAACCCTTAACCTTGGTTGATCAGGTTGAAGATAAATTATTGAACTATTTAAAAGAGTCTGATATTTCGGTCGGTGATCCGATACCCAATGAAATAGAGCTGGCGGCAACGATCGGTGTAGCACGAAGTGTACTGCGTGAAGCATTAAGTCGTCTGAAGATGCTGGGAATAATAGAGACCCGACCGCGAAGAGGAATGATAATGACAGCGCCATCGGTATTCAATGGCATGAAACGAATTATTGATCCGCGTATATTGGATGAGCAAACTGTTTTTGAGATGCTTCATTTCCGGATTACACTGGAGATAGGGATGTGTTCGGATTTATTTCTGAATCTGACCGAAGAAGATCTCTGCGAGCTGGATGATATTATCAGACATAGCGTTTTGTATGAAAACAACGAATATGATCCGTACAGCGAATATAATTTTCATGCAAAGCTATATGAGATAGCCGGAAATAAAATCGTATCCGAATTTCAGGAGATGGTATATCCATTGATGACTTTCGTAAATAAGAAATTTAAAGATCTGATCGAACCGATTAATATCGAACTGGAAAAGGAGGGTAAGATCGTTACACATGAAGAGCTTTTTACGTTTTTGAAACAACGTGATGAGGATGGCTTTACAAAAGCTCTGAAAAACCACTTTTTAAGTTATAAAAGATTGATGAGAAGCAGAACATAATTATAGAAAAGACCATAATCTTAAGAATCATACCTAAATTAAATATGAAAAAACCAATAAGAGCACTGAATGCTTTAATACTATGTCTGATAAATATATTTTTCTCTTTTTCGATAGAGAAGGATTCTATTATATGGAATAAATCGAATACACTTCCCGGATCGGAAGTAAGCAAACCGCATCCGGGTGTAGCCGGAGCTTTTTCAGGCTTTGCGGGTACGAGCTACGTGATAGCGGGTGGTGCTAACTTTCCCGGACAGATGCCGTGGGACGGTGGTGAGAAAATCTGGCATAAAGACATATTTGTTTCAGAATCGGTGGATTCGGTGCCTTTAAAACGGATTGATCTGAAACTATCCGTGCCTGCTGCGTATGGATTATCCTTTTCGATACCTCAGGGTGTTTTGTGTATCGGAGGATGCAATGCAGATAGTTGTCTGACGAATGTTTTTTTGATAAAAAATGAGTCGGGTAACTTTGTGATTGATCAAAACTGGCCTTCTTTGCCTTATCCGCTGGCTAACGCTACGGGTGCTATGTGGAATAATAAGATTTATCTGGCAGGGGGACAGAAGGAGCTTACGAATGGGGAATCCTCAAGTTCTTTTCTGGTACTTGATTTGAATAAAACCCGTCCGGAATGGAAGGAGTTGCAAAGCTGGCCGGGAGATTCACGGGGTTATGCCGTGAGTGCAATCCAGAGTAACGGATCGGATCATTGTTTTTACCTATTCAGCGGCCGTACATTTAATAAAGATAGTGTGCGCGTGCTGACAGATGGCTTTGAGTATAATATCCGGTTGAATAAATGGAAAAAACTGAATGGGTCTTTTCCGGTAATGGCAGGGACGGCTGTAGCAACAGGAGCTAACCATATCTTGTTTTTCGGCGGAGTGCCTACTCTGATTCCGGCTTCAGCAGATCATCCGGGATTTGATAATTCCGTAAGGGCTTATCATACGATCACAGAAACATTGATGCAGCGTCCTCAAACGTCTGTTACAATCCCCGTAACAACCAATGTGACAATTCGAAACAATAAATTTTATATAGGCAGCGGAGAAATCAGACCGGGCGAACGCACCCCGCAAATTCTCATCGCTCAGATAGAGAACTTTGAACGCAGCTTCGGTTGGTTAAATATCGTGGTGATCATTCTTTATTTCGCAGCACTTTCTTATATAGGTATTTATTTTTCTAAGAAACAGAAAACGACTGATGACTATTTTAAAGGTGGGGGTCGTTTGCCCTGGTGGGCTGTCGGTCTGAGTATTTTCGGTACGACACTCAGTGCGATTACTTTTATGGCTATTCCGGCAAAATCATTTAGCTCGGACTGGAGTTACATGCTTATGAATGCAGGGATTCTTCTCGTTGTAC
>JBOFKE010000091.1:0-6618 GCA_051657185.1 Bacteroidales bacterium
CGGTAATAACCAGTTAACTGTTTCAACTGTAACCGTAACACAATGGACTGAAGGCGGAAGCTCTGACATTGAGATTTAAAAGATTATATATAAAAGATCAACGATTGGAAGAAAAGATCCAATCGTTGATTTTCCAGAAAAAACAAGAGAGTTGCACCTAGCGTTGGACTCTCCATCTACTATTAAGCTTATATTATTCAGGATATTTTTTAGCTCACCCGATAAAATTATCACAGCCATTTAATGTTTTGGCACTTATCAAAACAAACGCTTATTATATCCTTTTCATTTACACTCGATCTATATTTTTGAATCAACGGACCTCTTTATCATTCAGGCTAAAGAGAAACAGATCCGTGACTTATACTTTATTATTATCAGGATGAAAACAATTACCGTGATTGCATTTATGCTTCTATCGGTACTTACGGGTTGTCAAAACACAAACGACGATTTTAAAGAATCTGATCTATCTGTAAAAACACTAAGTCTGACAACTCATATAGATACTGAAAGGACAATAAAAAACAATCAAATATACATGGGCCTGTTAGGTTACGGACCAATATTAGGTACCAAACTACCCGACAACGCTGAGATTGGTGTATGTATACATGCTTTTGATGGGACTGACTATATTCCTTACCCTTCAATAAGCGGTGCTACCCATAAAAACCTATTTTGGAAAAATACATTCCACGGATGGAAACACTTAGATACAAATGGAGATGAAACCGCTTATTATCTAAGTAACTCCAAGGCATATCTTCATACCTATTATCCATATACAAAAGATGTTGAACTTGATGATTCGGAAGGATTAAAAATCAATATTTATCCTGGATATATAGATTATATGTATGGCAGATCGTTATCCAATCCAAGTTCCCATAATCCCAGTTCGGAGTTAAAGCTTAAACATGCTTTGGCCTCTGTTACATTCACTGTTCAAAGTCAGGGATATCAGGGAAATTGCGAATTAGAAGCCATCACTATCCATAACGCAACGGCTGAAGGTGAACTTTTTATCCGAAATGGCAAAACCATTCCCGGACAGCAGAAAAAAGATCTCTCTATCGCTTTATGGAAAGGTGACAGATATGACCCTGTCAGACCGATGGGGAATATCGGTTTCGTGAATCCGATCAGTTTTCATGACAGCTCACTCGGCTATCCGACTATATCTGAACAATTAGCTCGAAACAGCTTGCATATAATGGTTATTCCACAACAAGGAGTGAGTGAAATTAAACCTGAGGGCACATATCTGCGGGTAAGAGTGGACGGGACGGATCACCTGATTCCTTTTCAAAAGCGTGTAAACGGAGAGAATATTCATGAATTCAACTGGGTTGCAGGACAGAATTTTAACTACAACCTGATCATGAAGGCAAATGGGTCCCTATCTCTTGAAGTTGAAGACTTTAGTTTTGGTGGGGACTGGGAGACAGATTTCTCAAATCCCAATTACATTATCACCGAAAATGGAGCAGAAGATATTAGTGCGCCAACACATTTCAACCAGGATCAGGATAAAATATCTAAACACTTCGAAATTTCAACGAAAGACTTAAATAATCTAAGTTGGTTTGAGGCAAGTGGATGGAAAGAAATCTGGGGAAATAATAATCACGGAACGGTTAATCCGAATCCAACGAAAGGTTGTGTAGCCCTTCGTGAAGGAGGATATACTGATTGGCGAATGCCTACATTCAATGAATACAAATTGATGTTTGAGATAAAGAATATTCAGCATCCATTAACCGGTAGTTATTGGGTCGGAGACTATGCTTATCATAAAGATGCATCCATTATTCAGAATATGAAAAGAGTTCTTATTAATGGAGCTACTCAGAATAATTCGAATTTTAGATTCAAAGTTCGCTGTATCAGAGATATTAAGCCTTCGAGCAGGAATGTTTCTTATTCAAGATCATAAAATCATTTTTTGCGCTAAACTATTTAATGCCTTCTATAGTTATAAATAGAGTAAGAACATAAATCTATTTATCTTAAACTATTAAGTTATGGCTATTACAAAAGTTTGGATTGATGAGGGTTGTACAGCTTGCTGTATCTGTGAAGAGATTTGCCCGGAAGTATTCAAAGTTACTGATGAGTGTCATGTTCAGGTTGTACCTGATTTAAATAAATTCGAATCAGGAATTCGCGATGCAGCCGACAGTTGTCCCGTCGAAGTCATTAAGTTTATTGAAGAATAAGAAAGAGAGGCTGTCTAACACATTTTAGGCAGCCTCTCTTTCTTATATTATTAATCTTCCGGATCTTCAAGTATTTCTTTCACTCTACCTACTTCTCCGGTTTCTAGTCTCACCTTAATACCTCTGTGATGCACCGGAGACTTTGTCAGAATATTCTTAACGACACCCTCCGTTAACTCACCGGTTCTTTGATCTTCTTTCAGTACAATATTCACAAGTTGCCCTATCTTTATATCACTTCTTCTTGTTCCGTCCATTGCTTTTAATTTTATTATGAGATAATACAAAGATAAAAAAATCTATTTACAATGCTCTTTTTCTTGAAATTCACTTCCAACACAAGCCTTCGAAACTACCAGGATACTATACCAAAAGACTGGCCGGGGAAAAGATAAAACATACGCATTACGCTAAAGAGAATACGGAAAGAAATATTTTTATCTATCTTTGTTATTCCTTTTAGAATAATCATCAAAATAAGAAATCGTATGAAAATAATTTGTGTAGGATGGAACTATCCCGATCATAATAAAGAGATGAGTCGTACGGAACTTCCTGCTGAACCGACACTTTTCATGAAACCCGATTCAGCCATATTAAAAGATGGTAAGCCGTTCTTTATTCCGGATTTCTCTGACCGAATCGAATATGAAACGGAAATTGTAATTCGTATCAACCGTTTAGGCAAAAACATCGGAGAGAAATTTGCTCCCCGCTATTACGATGCCATGACTGTAGGTATTGACTTCACGGCTCGTGATTTACAGCAGCGTCTGAGAGAAAAAGGACAGCCTTGGGAAATATCTAAAGCATTTGATAACTCGGCCGTTCTTGGCGAATTCGTCTCTACGGAAGATGTTGATATGACTCAGATCCAATTCAGCATGAAGATGAATGGCGAGGTCAGACAGTCGGCTTGTACTGAGGAAATGATATTCTCTGTAAATAAGATTATAGCCTATGCCAGCAAGTTCTTCACACTCAAAAAAGGTGATTTGATCTTCACGGGTACACCTGCGGGTGTGGGTACTGTAAAAATAAACGATCACATCGAAGGGTATATCGGAGAGAATAAAGTACTCGACTTTTTTGCAAAATAAGAAGCTTTATCTATCAGACAGCTTCCCGGATCATCCTTTTTGTATTTTTCCATCTTTCAATTCAGGAAGGATACGCAGACTTATAAGAAATAATTATTATGAAAATACGAGTTGGTTTTGGGTTTGACGTTCACCAATTGGTTGAAGGTCGGGATTTTTGGTTAGGAGGTATTAAGTTAGAGCATACACACGGACTGCTTGGTCATTCAGATGCTGATGTGCTGATCCATGCTATTTGTGATGCTTTGCTTGGAGCTGCTAATATGCGTGATATCGGTTATCATTTTCCGGATACTGCGGGTGAGTTTAAGAATATCGACAGTAAAATTTTACTCAGACAGACAATGGAACTTATTCGTGAAAAAGGATACGAATTAGGGAATATTGATGCAACTGTTTGTGCGGAACGACCTAAATTAAAGGCACATATTCCGGCTATGCAGAAAACTTTGGCGGAGGTTATGGGTGTAGACAGCGATGATATCTCCATCAAGGCCACGACAACCGAGAAACTTGGCTTTACCGGCCGTGAAGAGGGCATCTCTGCCTATGCTACGGTACTGATCCAAAAATAACCGTTCAATTAATTTACAACATCCATGAAGTAAGTAATTTGCTGCTTTAATTAATATAATTCAAAGCGCAATTATTTTGTGCGATGTACACCGCAATTGTGTGCGAAGTAGGTCGCACTTTTGTGCGATGTACATCGCAATTTCAGGATACCTGTTCGTTTGAATATAAGTGTAGTGAATCATGGATTATTTATCCTGTTATATCCATTAATCACAGTCTGAAATAAATTACTTCCGGTGGTTATTTTTTCTTTCCGCCTCTATTCTCCATCAATTGTTTCTTTCCTTTATAACCCGATCGATTTACGTCTATCAGAAAACGATACCTTCGGTCTTTATACTCCCGTTTTGCATTTAATCCTACACGGACTGTTGCCCAAATCGCTCTCTCAAAAGATTGGTGCGAGAAATTCACAACGTCCGATAACTGTTCGATCTGCTCTATTATTTCAAGCCTTTCGCTGACAGAAGCCGTTGAATAATCCATCTGCGAAAAACAGTGAAAGAGATATGCTGCTACTTTCGATGTTCCATCTATGTATTTGTCACCATGTCGTATTCCGCGCAATAAAACGGCAAGTGTATAATTCTTTCCGGAAAGAGCAATCCCCGCCCCCATTCTGTTCACCGGTCTCAAAGTATTACTTTTACCCATCCTGTAAAAATAAAACTGATTATATCTACCTTGTAACGGATGTCTTTGGGCTGTATCATCCGGATGCCAGCTTTCATGATAGAAATAACACTCTATATCCACCGGAATTATATTGAAATAATTCAGCGGATAACCTAAGATGGATTTTGCGATCCTGTATAGATAAGCAGATACGAATCGTTCGGGGGTTTGAACAGCCGGATATATCATTTGACTTGTGTATAATCTAAATGCCCATTTATAA
This sequence comes from Bacteroidales bacterium, assembly GCA_051657185.1. Taxonomy (GTDB): domain Bacteria; phylum Bacteroidota; class Bacteroidia; order Bacteroidales; family UBA7332; genus UBA7332. The sequence goes on from JBOFKE010000091.1 coordinate 4,797, forward strand.
TAGATGCGGCCGAAGTATATGGATGCTCTTTCGACTTTCCTGTATCTTCAATATGAATAACAGTCCATCCCATGGACTTCAGATAGTCCGAGACCATCGAGCGATGACATCTCCACCAAAGAATTTCAGAACACATCATAGCGGTACGTTCGAATGTCGCTTTTGCCAATAATTCTTTTATTCCTTCTTTAAAGGCATCTGTCTCCATATAATCCGCGTAGGCGCGAAAGGACTTATTTCGCCAGGCAATATTCGGCGAATCCTTATGAGAAGGTCTTAATCCGCCCAAACGTGGGATGTAGACATATTCTATACCATTCTGACTAAGAGATTCTGACAGGCGATCCTGATTAAATTGCGGAAACTTATCTGATCCGGGCAACGTGCGAATATCAACCAGGACTTGTATATTGTAATTTTTAAGAACCTCTATAAAATGCTCGCCTGTCCGTGTGGAATGCCCGATAGTCCATATTGTATTATTCATGATCATACATATTTATAACTAGAATAACAGCTTATAAATACGAATGTTTGAAAAATAAAAAAAGCAGATAAGCGTCGTTGCACGAAACTAGTCTGCCTCTGTTTATTTCTTAATGCGAATCAATAAAGTTTATTTCTTCTTTTTGACTTGCTCGGTTTTTACTTTCACGGTCGCAGTTATACCCAATTGTTCGATATGCAGTAACAGATAGTCCTTGCCGACTTTCTGAATTTTACCGGACACATCCTTGAGTGCTCCTACCGCAATAAGCACTTCTTCGTTCGGTGAAAAAGACACTTCTTTCTCGCGTGATTTTTCAAGAAATTTCTTAATTGAATCAATTTCTTTCTGATGAATGACTGCCGGTTTTCCATCATAGAACACAATACGTGAAACTCCATAGATAGCTAACAGATTTCTCAAAAGAACTTCCTTGGTATATACAAAAATATAACTTGGAATTAATGGCACTTCAACCATCTTGATCCGGTCTGACCATACCCGTGGACAGAGATGCAAAGGCAAATAAGCCTCAATGCCTGTCTGCACTAAGCGCTCATAGACTTTCTTCTCTGAGCGTGGTGCTGTATAAAGAACAAACCACTTGGGTTTGGATAATCCTATTCTTGTTTCCATAAAAATAACGTTTCATTCCCATACAACGAATAAGGAATGTACAGACAAATATTGAACTCTAAATAATAAACAACCCTGATTTACTCAGGTCTGGCAACAAAAGTAATGAATTTAATATTCATAACGAATTATTGAATATTGAAATTTTTATTTAAAATCTCACGCTTGTTTGTGTAAGTTTTGAAATGCCGGAGCAACTATCTGCAATCTAAACTGTTTTTCTATTAAAGAATAAATCTAATAAATTCGTTTGGAACATGTACACATTAATTTTGGTTCGCCACGGCGAAAGTGAATGGAATAAGGAGAATCGGTTTACCGGCTGGACCGATGTTGACCTTTCAGAAAAAGGTGTGGCTGAAGCTTATACTGCAGGTCGAAAAATAAAAGAGTCGGGGATTACTGTTGATGTAATTTATACTTCGGTTTTAAAGCGGGCCATCAAGACTGCATTCTATATTGCTGACGAGTGTGATATTCTCTGGATAAAAATGGTAAAGAACTGGCGATTAAATGAGAGACACTATGGGGCTCTGCAAGGATTGAATAAAGCTGAAACAGCTAAGGAGTATGGGGATGAACAAGTGAAAATATGGCGGAGAAGTTATACAATACAGCCGCCTTTGCTTGAACCCGGAGATGCACGATGTGCGGATAAGGATCCGAAATACCGGCTATTGGCTGACGAGGATATTCCGC
>JBOFKE010000092.1:0-1546 GCA_051657185.1 Bacteroidales bacterium
GTGCTGTGGTTAAACTGCAAAACGATAAACTACCGACAATCAGTAGCAAATTCAAAACGGTTCTCATTTGTAGTAGTGGGTTCTTTTAAAGTCATTAATGTCACAAATATAGGAAATAATTATATAAATATCATATAAATCGGCCTCCAACGCTTTCTTAATAATAGTATTGTTAGCAAAATAATAACTATATTTGTCCAAAATCAATTATTATCCTAACTAATAACGTAATGAATAAAATCACCAGATTAACAGTCGGAGCATCTCTGTTCTGTAGCCTGAATATGTTTGCTCAGGTAGATAAAACAAGTTTATACCCTCTTCCTCAAAACATTGTTGATTATAACAAGGTTACATCTCTGAATAAACCGTGGAAATTGGAGGGTGCCAAAAATGGGGTATCTGTTATAGATGATCTTCAAGCGTATTTTGCAATGGATAACAGTGTAAAAGACCGCAAAATCATTTTAACCGGATTACCTAAAAAAGACAAGTCAGCATCTGTTTCAGGGGCTTATAAACTAAAGATAACCGATAAAGAAATAAAAATCGAAGCAAATACTGATCAGGGATACTTCTATGCAATTCAAACGATGGCACAGATGATTCGTATGAACAATGGTATTGCTGAATTACCACAATGTGAAATATCGGATTACCCGAATGTAGCATATCGGGGAACCGTAGAAGGTTTTTACGGTGAGCCGTGGAGTCATCAGGACCGTATCGAACAACTGAAATTCTACGGAAAACTAAAACTAAACACCTATATATACGGTCCGAAAGACGATCCGTATCACAGTTCTCCAAACTGGCGTAAACCCTATCCCGAAGCTGAAGCCAAACAGATTGAAGAGCTAGCTAAAGTGGCTGCCGACAATCATGTGGATTTTGTATGGGCAATTCATCCGGGTAAAGACATTCAGTGGAATAAAGAAGACAGTCTGGCTATCATCAATAAATTCGAAATGATGTATCAGCTTGGCGTTCGCTCTTTTGCCGTATTCTTTGATGATATTTCGGGAGCTGGTGTGAATGCAGAGAAACAAGCTGCATTATTAAATTACATTCAAACGGAATTTCTGGATAAAAAGAAAGATGGTACTCCTCTGATTATGTGTCCGACTGAATACAACAAATCCTGGTCAAATCCGAAACCGGGTACTTACCTGGATATTTTAGGTGATAATCTGCACCCGAATGTTCAGGTTATGTGGACAGGAAATACAGTTGTTGATGATATTACGTTAGAAGGACTTGAGTGGGTAAATAAGCGGATCAAACGTCCGGCCTACGTATGGTGGAACTTCCCTGTAAGTGACTATGTTCGTGATCATTTATTGATGGGTCCTTCTTATGGCCTGGATACGAAAGCACAAAACAGCATGTCGGGATTCGTTTCGAATCCAATGGATAAAGCGGAAGCATCTAAAGTTGCTATATTCAATGTTGCCAATTACTCCTGGAATATGGAGAATTATGATCCTGTTACTTCCTGGAAGCAGGCTTGTGAATATATTATGCCTGAAGCATCCGAGGCTTTCTT
>JBOFKE010000093.1:0-3146 GCA_051657185.1 Bacteroidales bacterium
TCTTGTTCTCCCTCGATCTGTTTTCCACATAGACCAGGGAGCAAGAGAACTTCCGATAGCTCCTGTCTCTGGATTCACATAATCTGAGATCGTCATATTAATTGTGGGCCCTGCAAATACTTTGAAGTGAGGTGCAAACTGTTTCGATATAGTCAGTTTGAGTTGAGTCAGCATATTGATCCCGTTATTTTTTAAAGAACCTTGTTCTGAAAGCGAATACCCCATTGCTTCTATTTGGTTCCCCCAGCCTTTTCTCCACTCAATATGAGTTCCCATCCCGAGACCGGCGGCATACTCTACAGGACTGTTTATGTAGCTCACACCACCTGAGAAGATCGTATAGAACTTATCGGTTCCTAACTTAAAACTTACAACCGTATTTATTGCCTCCGAAAACGAAATTTCAAATTCATGTTTTCCACCCCTTTTTACTATATTTACCAGACCGAAAGAAATACCATCGCTCTCTTCTGCATAATTAAATAAAGCAAACTGAACACCTCTGTTTTTTTTCGCAATGTTTACGAGAGTAGCAAACTGTAAACCATTCACATATTTTGCCACATTTACAACTCCTGATAATTGTAAAGGAACAGTGCCATCTTTGACTATGTTGATTAGACCTGCAAACTGGACTGCATTATAAGAATTTCCACTATAGTTAATCATTCCAGACAACTGTAACCCTTTAGCTAAATGTATGTCAATATTATAGAGAGGACTTAGCTCTATAGCTTTGTTTCCATAACTATAACCTCCAATAAGATTGACAGATACTGTATTGATTGTCCGATGAGACTGTACACCATTGGTTCCTAACGGTGTAATTACCCCAAATTGAAAATTACGTTTATTAATATTTTGCGCATCAACTTCACACAAAACCAAGGTTAAAATCAGGGTTATAAAGAAAACCTTTTTCATTGCTCTTAAATTTGAATTATTTTATTTTGAGCAACAAAAATATCGGCATACGAATGGTGTGTCAAGCTATTCTGGCTGAAGTTTATTAGCAACTGTGCGTGATTAAGCTTAAGTGGAGTGAATCTACTCCTTATAGAACTATATTTAGAAAGTCAGTAACTCAGATATTAATTTAGTTCTGTTCTATAAAATCTTTTATTAGCTGTAAAACATCTGATGAAATAGTCTCTTCAATCTCTGAATATTCTTTTGGCAATCCTGTTTCACAATGTTGCAACAAATGATTCAGTCCATCCATTTCCACTATTTTATATCGTTTATTTCTTCCTTTTTTTAATGCACGCTCCATAGCTTCTACATTTTCTTTATAGGGTACTTGCAAATCTTTAGTTCCATTTATTGCGAGTACACGACATTTCACTTTAGATAGCGTTGGTGACGGATCATAGTTTATAAATGCACGAAACCAGGGACTGGTAACTACTGAAGCATCTTTCATGGCGGTATTAAGATCCATAAAACCAGTCATGACTGCAATTATCTCTTCCCTACTTTTATGCTGAATAATCAGATCGTATAGCTTTCTGTTTATCTCTGCTGCTTTCGCTCGCTGAGAGGTATTTACCCCTGACACCTCTGCTATAAGATCCGATTGCATCATAAGTACACTATCTCCTCTAACTGCGCTCCCGCCCAACAGCACAATAAAATCGAGTTTAGGCTCATCAACTGCTACTAAAGGCGCAATAATACCTCCTTCGCTGTGACCTATTATGCCTAATCGTTTAGGATCTATCTCTTTCCTTGTTTTTAAATAGCTGACAGCAGCTCGAACATCAGTCGCGAAATCAAATGTAGTTGCAGATGCAAAATCCCCCGTTGACTTAGCAAATCCACGATCGTCATAACGCAGGACAGATATACCATTTCGAGTTAAATAGTCTGCTATTACAAGAAATGGGCGATGTCCCATTAACTCTTCATCCCTGTTCTGGGCACCACTCCCCGAAACCAAGACAACAGCAGGACATTTCATATCTCCATCAGGAAGCGTTAGTGTTGCAGCAAGGGTTATGTCTCCATTTTTGATATAAACCTCCTCTTCCTTGTATGGATAAGGCTTAATTGGCTCCTGAAAACGATTTAGTTTATTGACGTCAAAAGTTTTTTTATTCAGATCCTGAGGTTCTTCCGTCATGCAACTGGCAATAGAATCTGTAACAATACTTAGTGTCTGGTGTGACTGTGCGCTTGCATAACCATCACACAAAATCGAACTTACCAATAGACTTAATAAGATACTTTTTTTCATTGCTCATATATTTAAATGGATTATTCTGAGCAATAAAATTATTGGCTTACCGGCAATGAATCAAGGCTCTTCGGTTGAAATTAATAAGAAAGAGTGTGTAGTTAAACTTTAGCGTGGCGAACTTACACGTCGTCTAACCACTTTAGAAAGTCCGGTACACGCACCCGACTAATCAGTAATACACCGTCATATTTCGGTTTAAGCGTTACTTTCAATCTGCTATTGAAATATTTAGAAACACCGGCAATTGAATCAATCGAAGCAATACAACCTCGGGTTAACCTGAAAAAACGCTTAGGGTCAAGCAAGCCTTCCAAAGTTTCGATGGTATAATCAATGATACTCATCTTCCCCTCCTTAGACATTACGAATGTGACTCTTTCTTCGGCATAAAAGAAAGCAACATCTTCGATGTTTATATAACTAAATCTGTCACCTGATTTAATTGCAATCCGACTCTTATACTCCTTCCCGGGTTTTAACAAGCTAAGCAAATCTTTCAATTTAGCAGGCTGATAATCCAGCTTTTCCACCGCATTCACCAAATCACTCTCAACTATTGGTTTGAGCAAATAACCGATACCGTTAACTTTAAAAGCCCGCACGGCATATTGGTCATAAGCCGTCGTGAATATGATCGGAGTGCGAACATCCACATAATCAAATATATCAAAACTGATTCCGTCCGACAGCTGTATATCCATAAAGATCAGATCTGCACCATTATTCTGAAGCCACGCTATGCTATCTTTTACACTACACAGGCGAGCCGTGATAACCATCTCCGGAAATCTTTTATTGATAATACGGGCCAACTCATCCTGAGCCAGTTGTTCGTCTTCTATAATTATTACATTCATAACAATGGTAATCTTACAGTAAATTCGTGATCGTTTTTATCTACACTGAC
>JBOFKE010000094.1:0-1643 GCA_051657185.1 Bacteroidales bacterium
GACAGATTGCGGCATATTCCGTATTGACGATAGGTGTATTTTTTCTATGTAAAAAATATTTGTTTTCTGTATTAGAAAAATATCTGAACGGATTCTGGTTAGATATATCTGAATTGTTATTAGTCGTTATACCGATAGCTCCTTTTTTATGGGCTTTGGCAACAAATATCGGTAATAAAGAAATTTTTAGTCATTTATGGGATGATTCTCGTTTTAATCATGGTAAACTTGTAGCGCTCCAGTTATTCCGTATATTACTAGCATTAGGGATTTTTATTGGTGTCATGCTTAATCTGTTTACTTACGGTTTTGCATTTATCTCCGCATCTGTGCTTTGTTTAGGTTTGGTTATTTTATTTTTCAAGCCTCTACGTTCTACACTGTTGCACATGGAAAGGATTATAGCATTTAATTTACGAGCTAAAGAAAATCATAACAAAAAAGCTCTTAACTGGGTGTCGCCGAAATTACATACAGCTCAATTTGAAGTGCCTCAGAATTGTTTTTTGACAGGAATCTATCTCTATAAAGCAGAATTCAGAAAAAAATATGGAGTAAGTATTATCAGTATCATTCGCGGAGATGAGCGAATTAATATTCCTAATGCGAGAGACCAGCTATTTCCATTTGATATAATATCGGTAGTGGGTACTGACGAACAGATAAATAGTTTTAGTAAGGCTCTGGAATCGAGTATGAAAGAAAATGAGGAATTGGATAGAGAAGATCAGGTAGATGTGATTCTATCCAAATTTACAGTAGAACCATGTTCTTCATTCTGGCATAAATCATTAAAAGAATCTGGGATTAAAGATATCTATAATAGTATGCTAATTGCTATTGAAAGTGCAGACGGAACTGCTATACCTATCTCTCAGGACTTAATATTAAATGAGGGTGATTTGTTGTGGATTGCAGGTGAGAAGCATAATCTGGAGGCTATGAAAGCTGAATTTTGTAAAGATTAATAACAATTTCTTATTTCAAGTGTTTATTAATTATATATTGTGAAACTAAAAATCAAGATGTTATGTTATCAAAGAAAATGGAACAAGCATTAAACAATCAGATTAATGCAGAATTATGGTCAGCTTATTTGTATTTGTCAATGTCAGCAGATTTTGCACACAAAGGATATGCAGGATTTGCACATTGGTTTGACATTCAGTACCGAGAAGAGCAAGCTCATGCAGATTTATATATAAAATATATTTTGGCAAGAGGCGGAAAAGTAACTCTGCAACCGATAAAAGAGGTGAGAACGGAATGGAGTGATTTATTGAATGCATTTGAAGATACGCTGCAACATGAGCAGGCTGTGACTAAAATGATTAACGAATTGTATGATCTGGCGGTTAAAGAAAAAGATTATGCGACTGTAAGTTTTCTGAAATTCTTTGTTGACGAGCAGGTTGAAGAAGAAGAAACAGCAAAACAGTTTATAGATAATCTCCGTATGATTGGTGATAGCGGAATTGGTATTTATATGTTAGATAAAGAAGTGAAGGGCCGCGTATTCAACGCACCCAAAAACGCATAAAAAAAACCTCCTTTACATTTCGTAAAGGAGGTTTTTTTTAATCAACTAAATGATAAAGTAAGTTGATTCAGGATGCATAATATATAATCCCGATACTGAAGCG
>JBOFKE010000095.1:0-13375 GCA_051657185.1 Bacteroidales bacterium
TAAAGGTACGTACTTCTATAAAGCGATTGGATGCACCGACAGGTTATACTGCACTTAAAGCAGAGGTACAGTTCACGAATTATCTTGATAAAACGGCGCTTACTGATGGTGCTCCATACGTTGCGACGATCGGGGCGGACTATAAAACGAAGGCTTATACACAAATAGGGATGCCTGCTGAGGTTTTTGACCCAAAGGTGATCAGTTTTCTTACATATGAAAATGACTGGACTTACGACAGACAAAGAGAACCCTTCATTCGAGTGAAAGTAAGATGGAAAAGAAACTCGGATAATACTGAATTTGATGGATACTACAAAGCTCCTTTTAGTTATCTGAATTCTCCGAATATAAATGATGGGCTTGCATTTAAATTATTGCGTAATACAATTTACGATATAGGCTTTAATATTTCCGGTTTGGGGTCTTCAGATCCTGAAAACCCTGAAACGATAGCTTCTAATTTTACATTAAAAGACTGGACAAGTAAAGAGATATTAGCTTCTTTCCTTCAGTTTAATTACATGGTGGTTCATGAATTAGTGGTAAGTTTGTATAATAAGAATTACCGGGAGATCGGATACTCATCCAGTTTGCCTGTAGAGATTGTAAATATATCGGCTACTTGTGATGAATATGATATAAACGGGAATAAAACGACCAAAACTTATGTTGTGGGTAATCAGGAGTTCCCAACTGTGGTAGCGGATCCTTCCGTAATGAAGATAAAAGTAACTTCAATGATCCCGATTAACTATGTACCTAAAAAAATAACTTTTACAGTACGTACAGTTGGAGTCGTGCAGATCACTCAGCAGGTTGTTATCAATCAGTATCCTCCGATTTATGTGACTGCGACACAATCGACAGACACAAATGCGGGAGCAACAAATGGAACAGCTAATTTCCCGAATGGTGGTACAGGGCAGACTAACTTTAACTTCTTTAAAATTACAACGGTTGTACCGACCGATAATACCTATAAAACCGGAGATCCGAGACAATATAATGGTTCTGTGATGACTTCAAGGACCGATGTTGAAGGAAATAACTTAAGATCTCCACAATTTATAATTGCTTCTCAACGTGGCATTACTTATGAATATAATTATGCTACAGCTCAGGGAAGATGTCAGACTTATCAGGAATTACCTTATGCAAGAGGTAAATGGCGGATACCGACTAAGGCTGAAATAATGCTGATCGACCTGATACAGGATGATTCAAACAGTGCCGTTAAACGTTTGCTGATAGGTCCCAGATACTGGAGTGCTTTAATGTATGACTATTATGACTTTACCAATAATATTTTTACAAGCACTAATAGTAGCGGAACTGCCTTTATCAGATGTGTAACAGATACCTGGGATATACCTTAATATAATGAATTATGAAAAAGATATTTATTCTACTGATCTCTCTTTTAGGTCTTGCGGCTTGCGTTTCTGATTCTCCGGATGTTCCGGTGGTTGTGCCAGAGGATGGTGTAATTAGATTCTCTGTTGCAATACCGGAAGCTGAGATAATCACGAAAGGAAAAGATGATCTTGCCGGGACAAATCTAAATTCTTTATATCTACTCGTTTTTGATGAGAATGGACTTTTCCTTTCACGTTATAAAGCGACACGTACAGGGACATCCTATACCGTTGAATTAATAAATAGTACCAGACCGCGCTATATTCATTTTGTTGCAAACTATAATTGGACTGGTTTTTCGGACGTAGCGAATCTTTATAAAGATGAGAAAGAATTGATTCCGTCTTTGACAATCAAAGATGAAGTAGCCTATTGGAAAAGGATATCATTGCCTAACGGTATTTCGCAAGCAAACTTTCCGACATCTGTTGAGCTGATCAGAAATATTGCTAAAATATCCATTGAGAATCTGACTGATTTGGGGATTCTTAAACCCAAATTGACAAATTTGCAATTTGCTATTGCGAATCAGCTGGAGTATGGGACTATTGCGCCGTTCAGTAATGCTGCTTTTACTGAGAATGTTGTGACAGAAGCTGCAGCATCTGCTTTCTTGCCGGTAACGGCTTTTAGTAGTACTCCTCAGTTTTTGTATGAAAGAAAAAACAGTACGGCTACTCAACCTCTGTTTTTAATTATTAAGGCAGATTATATCCCTATTAATAATGGGGCGGTTGTGACCTGTTATTATAAACTGGATTTGATCAATGTCGGAGATTTAAATCTGATTGATATTACAAGGAACTTCCATTATCTGGTGAAAGTAAATGAGGTGCAACAATTGGGATATTTAACTTTGCAGGAGGCAATGTTGTCACCTGCATCAAACAATATAAATTCCTCTATTGTGCTTCAACCGTTGCTTACGGTATCTAATGGTACTGCAGTATTGGGAGTAGAGACAACAAGCGTTATTTTAACCAAGCCTAATCAGACATTTAATATTCAGTTTGCTTATTTCCCGAATGGGACCTCTTTGGCTTACGATAATATTGGGACTTCTGTTGTTTTGGTGAATGACGATATTAATAATCCGGTAATACCTGCAGTCCCGGGTTTAACGGTAGCTCTTACACCAGGTAAAATAACAGGAACTACGGGTAATATGCCTGCTGCATTGCTAAGTAAAGGGAAGATAATTGTATCTAAATTGGGATTAGCCCGCACGATTCTGCTTCAATTTAGATATCCTTATACAATGGAAATGCCGTTCTTTTCACCTAATCCGGTTGCTCAGGCTTCAAATCTGCCGGTATCATTGTCTTTTGATATACCAGCGATTATTCCTGATAATGCTTTTCCAATGAAGTTTTATATTACGGCTCCTAATCTGACGCCTAATAACTCTCTAAACACGTTGCCTGTAATTATAGAGAATGGAAAGTATAAATATGAATATACAGCAACACAAAGAGGTACTCAGGTTTTGTACTTCAAAACGAATTTCAGTAATTCTACAGGTTCTGTAGTGATTTCGAATTCTTTATTTAGTGATGGTATAGTGAATCTGACTTCGAGTGCAACTAATGTGAAGACATTCATCTCATGGTTTAGTGTAAAACCATCATTGATGCCAAGTGGTTATCAGATTGTTTTAAATTTAAAACTTCCTGCAGGATCGTCTCCGGTTGATGTTAATATTAATACAACAAGTCTTATTATTGACCCTAATAATGCAACGACCGGAGAAATGGTTAATGTAACTCCGATTACCGGAGGTTATAAATATCATGCTACATCTTCAGGATCTTTGGTTCAGTTATATTTTAAAACAACTCAAAGTAACGCGTCTGAAGTGATTACGTTGTCAGCAACTGGATTTACAACTTCTCAGAATTTGAACTTATAGAAAAACAGAGGCTATCCGAAACGAAATCGGATAGCCTCTTTTCAAATTTTATTTCTTTCCTAAAAGCTGATCAAGAGTTTCATAAAACTCAGGAGATTCGCCAACCACAATTTTAACGATGTTACCTTGCGGATCAATGATTACTTTTGTCGGATATCCTGCAATTGCGTATTCGTTTACAACTTGTGTATCAAACCCGTTATATACATTTACCCATGGGATTTGATGTTCTGCTACACCTGCACGCCAGGTATCTTCTTTATCGCGACAATCGATCCCGATGATTTCAAGATTATTTTTGTATTTGCTGTAATAGGCTTTCATTTCAGGAAGTCCTTTAATGCACCAGCCACACCATGTACCCCAGAAATCAAGTACAACATATTTTCCTTTGAACTGGTCTAATGATACCATTTTACCATCTAATCCTTTTAAAGAAAAATTCGGAGCAGGCATACCTGGCTGCAATTTTAACTTAGCAGCCTCTTTAGCCATATAATCTTCATATTGTTTTTTCTTAAGATCAATCATTACTGCATAAGGACCTGTTTTTACATTCCCGGCAATCATGTTGTAAGCCTCTTCTACCTTATCCATTGGCATGAATGTAAAATAATAAGCTGACAAGTTTTGATCAGGATGAGATTTGATGTAGTTATACTGTAATACATTCATAGAATCTATTACAGTTGCTCTTTTTTGTTGATATAATGCACTTAACGAGTCATTCAATGCACCTTGCATATATAAATCCATCACTTCTTTTTGAACGGATTCTAGTTTTTTATCGCAATTGTTGATTTGGGTCTGAGCATTCATTTCTTCATAAAACTTATCTCCAGTCACAGTAAAACTATCAATCGAACCATTAATTGTTAAGTTAGACCCCGGTACGATGTATAGGATACTTTTAGGGCCAGGCATTTTCATGGCTTTGTTTCCCGAAGGTTTAGCAATCACTTGCAGACGTAAAAGCGTTGAGTCTTTTAATGTGATATCGAACTTTTTGTCCTTCAATGCAACTGTGTCTATGCGTGACTCTGCACCTTGAACAAAGGGATTTGAAATAGCGATAAGAATGGTATCGCTTTCAACGTCTGTCAGATTTCCACTGATAGTGGTGCCTTTAGGCTGTTCTGTACAAGCAGAGAACATACATCCTGCTGCAAGGACTGATAATAACGTCTTTTTCATTTTGGTAATTTGTTTATGATTAAATGTTTGAATGCAAAAGTGGGGTAAATAATTTTATAATGGAAAATATTTACAAATTACTTTTATTCATATTTAATAAGACCGTGATAAAATCGCGATTATTAGCTAAGCGCGGAACCTTATTTTGGCCTCCTAATTTGCCTTTTGATGCTAACCAGTCATGGAACAAACCAGGCCGTGCAATAATAATATCTGGCCTGTCTAATGTTATATCCTTATATCGTTTAGCTTCATAATCTGAATTTTGTTCTTTAAGCGCCTGGTCAAAATCATTTGTAAATGCATTGATATCTTTAGGAGCCTGATCAAATTCAATAATCCATTGGTGTTTTCCTTTTGCATTTTCAGACATAAATACAGGAGCACCTGTGTAATCGATGATTTTAACACCATGTTTCTCAGATGCTATCGCTAAAGCTTTATCGGCATTGTCAACCATTAGTTCTTCGCCAAAAGCATTGATGAAGTGCTTTGTTCTTCCGGTAATCACAAACTTATACGGTTCTTTTGATAAGAACTTAACTGTATCTCCGATAATATATCGCCATAATCCGGTGTTTGTGGAAATGACCAAAGCATAGTTTTTGTTTAGCTCAACCTCTTCTAAAGGTATTGTTTTGGAATCTGTATCGTTGAACTCATCCATAGGAATAAATTCGTAATAGATTCCCAGGTCAAGCATCAGGAGCATTGCGGGATCATTCAGATCATTCTGAATACCGAAAAAACCCTCCGAAGCATTGTATGTTTCCATATAATGCATCTTATCAGAAGGGATTAGGGATTTATACTGTTCCCGATAGGGTGTGAAACTGATTCCACCGTGAAAGAAAACTTCCAGATTGGGCCAAAGATCAGTTAAATGCTTTTTATCTGAATCGGCTAATAATGCTTTAATCATTACCAGCATCCAGGATGGTGCACCCGCGATACTTCGGACATCCGCATTTTTTGTTGTACGGATGATTTCTTTCAATTTGCTCTCCCATTCAGACATAAGTATGATTTTCTTTTCCGGAACGCGGACAAAGTTGAAATAATCGGGAGTATTTTGTAAAAGGATAGCAGAGAGATCACCTGTATAAGTATGAGCTGTTTCATTTTTTATTTCGTGGCTACCACCTAGAATAAGGCTTTTGCCACTCAAAACTTCACTTTCCGGATTGATACGTGCGTAAAGAGCTAATGTGTCTTTTGCTGCTTTATAATGACAATTATCCAACGCATCAGTCGTAATAGGGATAAATTTACTCTTGTCATTTGTCGTACCGGAAGATTTTGCAAACCATTTAACTTTGCCAGGCCATAGAATGTCAGACTCACCCTGAATTGCTTTGTTTATATATGGCTTAAGTGAATCATAATTCTGTAAGGGGATACATTTCGTGAATGATGCATGATCTTTACAGTTTTCGAAACCATACTTGTTTCCAATTAATGTATTCTGAGCTTGTTTAATAAGATATTTAAGTTGATTTGCTTGTATAGAAGCATATTTAGATGCATAGAGATCTATTTGCTCATTACGGGAATCTAAGAAGTGAAATATAAATTTGGTAAGTATCATACGTTTACCTTTGGTATTATGTGATTAATTCGGAACTTATAATTAAAGCGCAATATATAAATTCTTATAGTGTAAACGTATAAAAAAAGAAAAGGTTGTCTCACGACAACCTAAACCCTTTATTAACCTTAAATCTAATACCATGAAAAACTGATGCAAATGTATAGTCTTCGCAGGAAATGTCCAAATATGCGGATTGGAATCTAGTAGTGGTTATAAAAGTTTAACAGTATTGACTTGAACAATTTTTCAAATTAACAATTGTCTTTATTCTATAAGGCTAGATATATGATTAGATGTTGCTTAATTAAGGAAATTTTAAGAGGTTTGATTGCGTATAATGCTTTTATTGTTAATGAATTATCAATAACTTTGTGCAATTAAATAGTAGAATGATAATTATATGACTGAGAATACAGAACAAAAACCCAAACCAAGTGCATTGGCTCTTTTGCCATTACTCGTTTTTTTAGCCTCTTATTTAGTGGTGTCACTTTTATTAGGTGATTTTTATAAAATGCCGATCACGGTTGCTTTTTTATTATCTGCGATCGTATCAGTAATGATAACGAGAGACAAAACATTAGCTGAGCGCGTCGAACATTTTTCGGTTGGAGCAGCCAACAAAAATATCATGCTAATGATATGGATCTTCATTCTGGCAGGAGCATTTGCTCAAACGGCTAAAGCCATGGGTGCAGTTGATGCTACAGTGAACTTAGCTGTTAGTCTTTTGCCGGATTATCTTTTGATCGGAGGGATCTTTTTAGCTGCTTGTTTTATTTCTTTGTCAATCGGGACTTCTGTCGGAACGATTGTTGCATTAACACCTGTGGCAGTGGGTATCGCTACAAAAACAGGAGTCGGATTGCCTTTCATGACTGCTGTAGTTGTCGGAGGCGCATTATTCGGAGATAATCTGTCCTTTATTTCAGACACAACGATTGCTGCAACGAAAACTCAGGGTTGTGAGATGAAAGATAAGTTTAAGGTAAATAGTATGATTGTTGCACCGGTTGCACTAATTGTTTTTGTTATTTACCTGTTTATCGGACGCACAATAACACAAGTGCCGGAGTCAGCGCCAATTGAGTTGTTAAAAGTAATGCCTTATTTATTCGTGCTAATAAGTGCATTGGCAGGGATGAACGTAATACGGCTGTTGGTTCTGGGTACGGTGTTCTCTGGAATTATAGGATTATTGCTTGGGTCTTTTGATGCTTTGACCTGGATGAATTCAATGGGTGCGGGTATTATGGGGATGAGCGAATTGATAATAATAACTCTAATGGCCGGCGGTATGCTCGAAATGATCCGTTATAATGGAGGAATAGAGTATATTATTAATTTACTGACCAAAGGGATACGTTCCAAGCGTGCTGCGGAATTTAGTATTGCCGGTTTAGTGAGTTTCGCTAATTTATGTACGGCGAATAACACAATCGCTATCATTACGGCAGGGCCTATAGCTAAAGATATCGCTAACCGTTTTGATATTGATCCACGCAAATCAGCCTCATTATTAGATACATTTTCGTGTTTCATACAAGGGATAATACCTTATGGAGCTCAGTTATTGATTGCTGCAGGTTTGGCAGGTATATCTCCGATTTCAATAATCCCACACTTGTATTATCCTTTTTTAATGGGGATTGCGGCGATTTTGGCAATTGTATTCAGATATCCGCGCAGATATACAAAATAAAATTAGTAAAAAGAGTTATTACACAGAAGAATAAATTATTTTTGCATTTCAAACAATTATATTTTTATGTTACTGAATTCTTTAACTGCGATTTCTCCGATTGACGGTCGATACAGAGATAAAAGTGTTGAGTTGGCGAACTTTTTTTCTGAGTTTGCATTAATCAAATACAGAGTTCTTGTTGAGATCGAATATTTTATTGCACTGTGTGAATTACCTTTACCTCAATTGAAAGACATTGATGCTGATGTTTATCCGAAATTACGCACTATTTATGCGAATTTTAGTGAAGCAGATGCACAACATATAAAAGAAATTGAGGCTGTAACCAACCATGATGTAAAGGCTGTTGAATATTTCATTAAAGAAAAATTCGATGAATTAGGACTGGAAGCATACAAAGAATTTATACACTTTGGTTTGACATCACAGGATATTAATAATACATCTGTGCCGTTATCGATCAAAGAAGCATTGGTTCAGACGTATTATCCCCTGATTGAACAGCTTATTGCGACACTAAAAAACTATGCTAACGAATGGGATCATGTTTCAATGTTAGCTAAGACTCACGGACAGCCTGCTTCTCCGACCCGTCTGGGTAAGGAAATTATGGTATTTGTTTATCGTTTAGAGCAACAATTAACGATTCTAAAGCAAACTCCTATTAGCGGTAAGTTTGGAGGGGCAACCGGGAATTTTAATGCGCATCATATTGCTTATCCGGAAATTAACTGGAAAGAGTTTGGTGCAAACTTTTTAATGAAAAGTTTAGGTATCGAGAGAGAAGCGTGGACAACGCAAATTTCAAATTATGATAATTTGGCAGCGTTGTTTGATGCGATGAAACGAATCAATACCATCATTATAGATTTAGATAGAGATTTTTGGCAATATATCTCGATGGAATACTTCAAACAGAAAATTAAAGCTGGTGAAGTTGGATCTTCTGCAATGCCTCATAAAGTGAATCCGATTGATTTCGAAAACTCGGAAGGAAACTTAGGAATGGCAAATGCAATTTTAGATCATCTGTCTATCAAATTGCCTATATCCAGATTACAACGTGATTTAACAGACTCAACTGTTTTACGTAATGTCGGTGTACCTTTTGCTCATACATTAGTTGCATTGAAAAGTACAATGAAGGGATTGAGTAAGCTTTTATTGAATGAAGCAGCTTTATATAATGATTTAGATAATTGTTGGGCTGTTGTAGCTGAAGGAATTCAAACAATTCTGAGAAGAGAAGGTTATCCTCAGCCATATGAAGCATTGAAGGCATTGACCCGAACAAATACGGGAATTACCTCCGAATCAATTAAGGCGTTTATCGAAACATTGAATGTTTCGGAAGAGGTCAAAAGCGAATTAAAAGCTATAACACCTCACTCATATACTGGAATATAAAATTTTATACCGAGATAAATATCGAAGCCGTGAGGCTTTATTAACAATGTAATTTTTTTACAAAACTATGGATTCAGAGAGAAGACCAAAGCGACCGCGTATTACCGCGACACCTTATGAAGCAGGCCGTGAAGGCAATAATGGCTACAGAAATGAAAGATCTGATTTCGGACAAATGGATAACCGTGATGGATATCGTCCGAGAAACTCGTATAACAACGATCAAAGATCTAATAACAGATTTGATAACTCTCAAGGTAACAATAGAGAGGGTGGTTTTAACAAAAGACCATTTGAGCAAAGACCAAACAATTTCGGTGAACGCCGTTCATATGGAAATGATGAACGTCGCACTTATAATAATAACAACAACAACAATCGTTCGTACGGAAATAATTCGTACGGAAACAACAATCGTTCATACGATAATAATTACGAACGCGGAGGTTATAGTAATAACTCACGTAGTAATAATTATGAAGGTGGTCAGAGAAATAATTATGGAAATGATCGTGGGAACTATGGCGGCGGTCAGAGAAATAATTATGGTGACGACCAACGTGGCAACTACGGTGGCGGCCAAAGAAGTAATAACTACGGCGGTGGCCAGAGAAGTAACAACTACGGTGGCGGTCAAAGAAGTAATAACTACGGTGGTGGCCAAAGAAGCAACAACTATGGCGATGACCAACGTGGCAACTACGGCGGCGGTCAAAGAAGCAACAGCTACGGAGGTGGCCAAAGAAGTAACAACTACGGAGGTGGCCAAAGAAGCAATAACTTCGGTGGTGGCCAAAGAAGCAATAGCTTCGGTGGTGGAAGACCTCAGAATCGTGGGGGTAATTTCTCAAATAACCGTTTTAATGCAAACGGAGCCGGACAAAATGCTTCACGCGTACAAAACTATGATCCGAATGCAAAATACAGCAAGAAAAAACAAATTGAATACCAGGATTTGTTCACAGATCCAAGCGAACCAATTCGTTTGAATAAATTCCTTGCCAATGCTGGAATCTGCTCTCGTCGTGAAGCTGATGAATTCATTGCAAAAGGGATGGTAACCGTAAACGGTGAAGTAGTTACTGAATTGGGAACAAAAATTCATCGTACAGATGAAGTGAAATTCAATGAATCAGATGTAAGACCTGAAGGTAAAGTTTACATCTTGTTGAATAAACCAAAAGATTGTGTAACAACTTCTGATGATCCGCAGGAGCGTTTGACAGTATTGGATTTAGTGAAGAATGCATGTTCTGAGCGTATTTATCCTGTAGGTCGTTTAGATAGAAATACTACCGGGGTTCTATTATTGACTAATGATGGTGATTTAGCGTCTAAACTGACTCATCCGAAATACGATAAAAAGAAAATTTATCACGTATGGTTGGACAAAGATGTAACGATGGAAGACATCAAGCAAATCGCTTCAGGTATTGAGCTGGAAGATGGAGAAATCCATGCAGACGCTATTAGCTATGCAGACGAGTCTGATCCAAAACAAATTGGTATCGAGATTCATTCAGGCAGAAACCGTATTGTTCGTCGTATATTTGAACATTTAGGCTATCGTGTAGTGAAATTAGATCGTGTAATGTTTGCCGGTTTAACTAAGAAAAACCTTCCTCGTGGTCGTTGGAGATATTTGACACAAGAAGAAGTGAATATGCTTAAAATGGGCGCATTTGAATAGTATAACATAAAAGCCGGGAGCATAACTCCCGGCTTTAATTGAAGATATGAGCTATGGAGACTTTAAAAAGAACAAAGATTGTTGATGCTCTGAAATGTACTGATTTTGGCTCAACAATCAATATCAAAGGATGGGTTCGTACTCGTCGTGGTAACAAACATGTAAGCTTTATTGCTTTAAATGACGGATCTACGATTAATAATATCCAGATCGTAATTGATAATGAGAAATTTGGCGAAGAGTTCTTAAAACCAATTACTACAGGAGCTTCTCTTAATGTGAATGGTATTCTGGTTGAGTCTCAGGGTAAAGGTCAAACATGCGAAATTCAGGCTACTGAAATTGAGATCTTTGGAACAGCAGACCCGAATACGTATCCTTTGCAAAAGAAAGGGCATACATTAGAATTTCTTCGTGAAATAGCACACCTTCGTCCGAGAACAAATACGTTTGGGGCTATTTTAAGAATTCGTCATAATATGGCTTTTGCCATCCATAAATATTTTAATGATCGTGGATATTTCTACCTTCATACTCCGCTAAT
This sequence comes from Bacteroidales bacterium, assembly GCA_051657185.1. GTDB lineage: Bacteria > Bacteroidota > Bacteroidia > Bacteroidales > UBA7332 > UBA7332. Next base: position 11,460 of record JBOFKE010000095.1, read on the forward strand.
TACAGCATCTGATGCTGAAGGCGCAGGAGCTATGTTCCAGGTTACAACTTTAGATGTTGAAAATCCTCCACGTAATGAAGAAGGTAAAGTAGATTATACACAAGATTTCTTTGGTAAATCTGCTAACCTTACTGTTTCTGGTCAACTTGAAGGAGAATTAGGTGCGATGGCTTTAGGATCGGTTTATACATTCGGACCTACATTCCGTGCAGAAAACTCAAATACTCCTCGTCACCTTGCTGAATTCTGGATGATCGAACCTGAAGTAGCTTTCTATGACATTCAGGATAATATGGATCTTGCTGAGGATTTCTTGAAATATTTGATTCAATATGCGCTGGATAATTGTCAGGATGATCTTAACTTCCTTGCAAGCATGTATGATAAAGAACTTATCGAAAGATTGAAATTCGTTGTTGAAAACGATTTCGTTCGTTTGCCATATACTGAAGGTGTTGAAATACTGAAAGCTTCAGGCGAGAAATTTGAATTCCCGGTTGACTGGGGTACAGATTTACAGTCTGAGCATGAGCGTTACCTGGTTGAGAAACATTTCAAAAAACCAGTAATTCTGACTGACTATCCGAAAGATATTAAAGCTTTCTACATGAAGCAGAATGAAGATGGTAAAACAGTTCGTGCAATGGATGTATTGTTCCCTAAAATTGGTGAAATCATCGGTGGTTCTCAGCGTGAAGAAAACTACGATAAACTAGTTGCTCGTGTTGAAGAATTAGAGATTCCGATGAAAGATCTATGGTGGTATCTTGATACACGTCGTTTTGGTACGGCTCCGCACGCAGGATTTGGTTTAGGTTTCGAACGTTTATTGCTATTCGTAACAGGTATGGGTAATATTCGTGACGTTATTCCTTTCCCTCGTACACCTAAAAATTGTGAGTTTTAATTACGAAACATATCTCTAAAAGGGGTTGTCGGCAAATTGTCTGACAACCCTTTTTTCATATTTGCGTATGTTCTTACTACAGCAAATTTTGGATCAGCGGATAAATAGGGTTTGTAGCTTTCAATATTAAGTTATTCTTAACTGCAGGATATCAAAATGAGATCTTTGCTTTAGATTCTCTCAAAGAATCTTACTACTAACAAAATTTGAAGTTTTATCTGCAACATCTGCAACACTCACGCAAACATCTATATTATAGATAATTATGCGTTGCAGATCGAATTTCATCTGCAACCATCTGCAACCATCTGCAACAGCGAAAATCCCGATCCACAAAGGGATTCGGGAGGATGTTGCAGATGTTGCAGATAAAACGCGAAAAAAATCTTTTGTAGTGAGCGTATAAAAAGAATCCGGAGATTGGCAAATTTATACGGTGTATCTCTGAAAAGATACGCCGTTTCTTTTAAAAGATACACCGTATCGTTGCGAAGATATACCGTATCTTTTCAGAGATATACTGTATCGTTACGAGCTATACTCCAATTTCCCTTATCTAATCAGATTTACATACGTATGTAAATTATTTTTGGTACGTATCTAAAATACTTTTGCTACCTATGTAAAATATTTTTCATACGTACCAAAATCCGTACTCTTACGAAATTCATAAATTAAATACGTTTTTCACCAAATCAATAGACGTATTTCGTAATTACCATATACGTATTTTATTGATAGCAAACCCATCGTTCTGCAATCTTTACCAATTAAAATAAATTGATTAACCCCAGACATAGGATCAAATCTGTAATGATAGAGAAGCTGCCTGCTAAATCTGTAACTTACAATATATAGACTTGAGTAAATAAAAAAAGCAGCAAATAAATTTGCTGCTTTTTTTGAGCCTCTTGTCGGATTCGAACCAACGACCCCGAGATTACAAATCACGTGCTCTGGCCAACTGAGCTAAAGAGGCAAGTGGGTAAGCTAACTATATCGCGCCGCT
>JBOFKE010000096.1:0-9545 GCA_051657185.1 Bacteroidales bacterium
AAAAGCACAATCCCCCCAAATAATGTCTGAATCCGTCAATGCCCGAACGAATCCTCCCTGTTTTCTGTTAAAAAATCCGACCAACCATCGATAACCATCGCTAATCGCCTCCGTTATTTCCACCTCCCATACCTTTGTCAAGCAGATCGGTCAATCTGAAAGTGTCGAATTTAATGTCATATATCGTATGTGTTATCGCTTTTTTTAGGAGGTTATAATCCTCTCAAACAGATCCTTCAAGTTTCGACACCCGGCATTTTGAATAGGGGTATTTGGTAATGTACGAGGTTTAAATTAATAGGGCATAGCACTCCAGACAATCGGATATCTATTGCTTTCTTGATAAAGGAGTTATTCCTGTAGGTGGATTGTAGTTATTGTTTTGTTTGATTGGAATATTATATATTGTAATAGTATTTATAAATTAAATAAATATTTTATTTTTGCTTTTACTTAAAAGGATTGCCTATTCATTTATTGTGGATAGATATATAGCTAAATATAAGTAGTATATGATTTAGTCTATCTTTTAGTCTATCTTTTAGTGATTTCTATTATAAACAAAAAATAAAATCGATCATGGAGAATTTTAATAAAGTAGCGAAAGAACGGAAAATAGAATTGAATTTCAAGCCATATTCAGCATTGTCTAAAATAGAGGGTTTGCGATGGTATCCATATGTTGGGAAGAATTATGGAAATGTGATGATAATTGGGGAGTCTCATTATATAAATGAAAACACAGAAGAAGAGTCAATAGACCGACAAAATTATTTGGACAATCTGAAAGAGCTTACTGTTGTCAACTTAGATGATGTTATTGTAAAAGAAAATTGGAGAAATTCGACATACCTTAATATGATTGATGTGTTGCGTGGGGATGAATCTACTATCGAAAGAAAAGATGTCCTTTCCAAGATTTCATATTATAATTTAATTCAGAGGCATTTAAGCTATAACCCTATTGAGCGACCTCTAAAAGAGGATTATATAGAAGGATGGAAATGTTTTTTAGAAATAGAATCAATTTTAAAACCATCATTCTGCTTAGTCATCGGTGTAGAAAGTTCAAAAAATTTCACAGAATATATGACTATTTTGGGTGCTAAAGTGGATGGGTTTACTCATAAAGAAATGATTAATAACACCTATCCGAGAGTTTGTAAAGTGAATATAAATGATCGCGAGATCGACTTCTGCTTTATTAAGCATACCAGTAAATATATTTCACCATTACATTGGCATCAATTTATAAAGGATGAATATCCGGACGTAATAAATAATCTTATTCAAGTATAGTTATTAGAAGAATGGATTTGTTATTTACGTTCAGCATTCTAAGTTCAATTCGCTGAAGTGATTTTTTAACTATTATTATTTCATCTTATCTGTTTGAAAATAATAAGATATATAAGAGTTTAGTTGAAAAGTTAAGTGACGATGTATTAGGTGTCTATTTTTTTTATAAGAATTCTTGATTGTTAATCTATTCTAATTAGGAGGGGTTTGTGTGGATTATTTTTAGAGAATTGATTTGTAGTTTTATTTAATATTACATAATGCTAATAATTGTGTTGATGGATATGCGCAAAGTATTAATAAGCTATAGAAGATTGGAGTTTTATTAGGCTCCCTGATAGTTCAAACTTGTATGTATTATGATGATACATGCAAGTTATGGAGTGTTTAATAAAGAATACTGTTGAATAAATGAATAAGTAATAGAATGGAAATAATAGTATTGCAGATTGCATTGGGTATCTTATTGTTTTTTGTTATTAATTGGATTGGCAAGCATTCATATTCAATAGGATATATGGAGATTTCTATGTTTGTAAAGCAAGAAGAAGCTCCTGCATTGAATTTCTTAATAAGAGTATTAACGCCAATTGTCTATTTGATTATAGTTTCCGCAATTTTATACTCACTTTCACTTGATAAATTTGTAAAGAATATCTATTTGGTGAATATCTATTATATCATTTTTCGATTGCTTTTTAATCTAATTACGAATAGAGGCTTGTTATTAAATTGGGGAAAACAGATCATATATTGGGGAGCAATAATTATAATATCGTATTTTACTTATGTAAAAGTGATTATCAACAAGGTGAATATTTTACCAGATTTTACGACAGTCGCTAATGAACTTTGGATTATAATATTAATCTTTATTTTCCAACTTTTTAACAATGTAAGACTATCACAAGAAGGGACTATAAAGAGGAAAGACGAATATTTAAAATCAAGGTATCACAACTTTAAAAGATTATATGGTTCTCAAATTACAAGTATTTGTCAAAATGAGGCAGTTGAGTGTATATGCTACGCAATTATTATTTATGAAGATTTCAATCGTCCAAAGATTGCTAGATTTATTGAGTATTTAAGGTTCTTTGTAACTAAAAAGCCACATACATTGGGTGTTATGCAAGTATATACGGAAGTATATATATCAGACAATGAAAGCATCATATTAGGTACAAAAAAGGTAGTTAATGCATATCGTACTTATTTAAACAAAAAAGATGAACATAATCAATGTTCAGAATGGAATGCACTGTATTCAATAATAGAAAACTATAACTCAGGAAATAGTTACTCTAATGAGGTGTATAGTTTATCAGAAGCAATAAAAGAGAAGTTTTACGAAGGGACAAAAGACAGACTTATAGAAATAGATTGATGAAATTTCTGTAACAAATGCTTCCGAATTGATAATATGAAAAATACATTTTTCATATTGAGGACCGTAATTTTTATTGATTGGTTATAGCATTGTGGAATACTCGAACTTTAATCATCCGTAACTTATTATTCTGTTTTGCTGAATTGAATGTATGAATCATCAACGTTAAAGCTATATTATGGAAGAACGGAGTCATTTAGAAAAGGAAAAACTAGTTATTGATATTGGTAAAGCAAATATATATTCTCTGGTATTCTGCATACCAGTTGTGTTGCTTTACGGGTTAACTTATTATCTTATTTGGGGTTCGCCTTCAGAATTTTTTGAATGGAATTGGAGTGTTGATTCTAAGGTTACGCTGTTTGATACTTATCCGTTTATATTATTTTTTCTAGCGGGGATTGTTGCACATGAATTGATTCATGGAATAGTATGGGGTATGTGTGCTAAAAATAGATTTAAATCAATACGTTTTGGGATGATGTGGAAGTACCTGTGCCCTTATTGTCATTGTAAAGATCTACTTACTGTAACTCAATATAGGATCGGAGCTGTCGCACCGGCAATTGTATTAGGTTTATTGCCCGCGATTCTTGCATTGTTTATTGGTTCGTCGGATCTACTCATGTTGAGTATGGTGATGACTATTGGTGGTGTGGGGGATTTTATGATACTCTATTTGCTAAGAAAAGAGAAAGGCAGCGATTATGTACAAGATTTGCCATCTGAAGCGGGATGTTATATATACAGACAATCTTAAGAGTTTTATCAGAGTATATTTTCAGTGCGTAAGTGTGCTGTATTACAAGTTAATAGGTTCTGTAATATCGATAAAGTACATGCGTGATAATAAAATTGTATGGTGGGGAGAGAAATCAAAACCGACTGTTTAATAATGCTTAATAGTAATTCTACATTATTGGTTTGGTGCTAATAAACTCAGAATCGAAAATAAGAGTGCTTATTTACGATTCTGAGTTGGATGAGTATCGTTGGTTAATTAATTAGCATTCAATCCGTATACTTTAGATCCTAATTTTAGCTTATAAAGATTTTCATATTTTATAGCTTCCTGGTCGGTAATATCAATAGGAAGTACTTTCAATATAGTATATAGAAAGTTATATTTATAATTAGGAGATTCATTTATAATCTCTAATATTTTCTTATTTCCATTATGAATAGTATCTGCATATCCCTTCCATCGACCCCATATTCCATCACGACCATAGGTTGAACCAATATATTGTTTCCCGGATTTTCTATCAGTAATCAGATATATACAATTGACAGCTTTCAATGCTTTTTTCCATTCTTGAAACTCTTCTGTAAATATAGTTTCAAGTTGATATCTGTCTAAAATAAGATCATCGTAATTTGTAAACTGAGGATAGTTTAAAGGATTCCCAAGTTCTACAATTTCCTTTTCATTGTAGCTCCATTGATGCCAGTTTATTGTTGATTTACCCCAATCAATTATTATTCGTTCTTCTAAGTTTTCGAATCCATCAACTTTTTCCATTTTATAGATATAATTAATATGATCCAATTTCATTGTTTCATAGGAAAGTATTTTGAAGACACCGATGAATCGGGATAAACGCCCCTCTTCGCCTATAAAAGTAACAATATAGTCGACATCATGAAAGACAGGACTCTTTTGCTCTGATTGATATCTCATAAAATAGTTTCGAGTTGTTGGGTCTTTATAAAGATCGTATAAACTAGTATTATTAAAGATCTTATCTCCAATAATTTTTTTCTTTCTTGAGTCTTTATGTCTTACGAATTTTATACGATCTGTTTCTTTCAATCCTCTATTGTAAAGCAACTCATTGATGGTTAGATTTTTCATACCGTTAAAATATTTATAACTTGAGTTTGATAATAAGAATAACCGTTTTTGTTTTAATAATTGCTAAAGTACTAATTGTTAATTAATAACTTTGATAAAAGTTAAGAATATATTTTTGTGAAGTAGTAACAAGTTTAATGTCCCTTTTTATCAGTTGATGCGTCAGACATTGTGGGACCTGAAACAAAATAAGGGTATGGAGCAAACCTGGCGGGATTGTCTGGCGGCGATAGCTTATATTATGGTTAGTTACTTAAAATCCAGATTTCTCTGCAACTTCTTTCTGCGTAAGCTTCATTCGTTGTAAGCCTTCGGTAAACTCCCTCTATTAATACTGTCAACTACACTGTATCTTTATGCCTAAAAAGATTATGGTATATTGGGCATTAGACTATTTTAGAATTCTCTATAGTGAATATTTAAAGGTTGACTTCCGTAGCTGGATGATTTATTTTCTAGACCGCGTCCATGATTATGATACGGATTATACGGTGGATATAGCGGAGTTGCTACCTGACAAATTAAGATCTGCAGGGATACTTTGAAATCCTTGAGAATGTTGAAACCGTGACATCTGCCAAATCATCGAAATCAATGAAATAATAGAAAACCTTGAGATAAAACTGTTAAGTTCAATCTCAAGGTTTTATTATATCTATAGTATGGAGTTTACCGAAGGCTTACTATTATCGCTTCTGATCCCAAACTTGCAACACTCAACTTTCTGAACACACTGGAGGGTATTCCGAAATTGATTGAGCAGTACAAAACCGGCAATGAAAAGTTAGAGCAAGATTTGCCTGTTCTTCGTCAGGTAGTAAACGGCACTTGGAAAAAAGAGGATAAACTAAAGGAGCTATATCAGAATCCTGACGGCTTCAGAGTAGACCCTATCAGCAAAGACCCTGAGCTAATAAAAAAAGTTGATGACTTATTTTATAATGAATGTGGCGCAGATAATCCAAAGACGCTTGAGGATTATCAGAAAATGGTTACGAAAGAAATGGTTTCGCCTCCAAATGAGTCCAATAGGCAACAAGGAGTGAAAATACAGTAAAACGAAAATCGCCATAGAACTCTAAATTCTACGGCGATTTGAATATTATTATAGCAGGAGATTCGTTGCAGTAACGGATGCACCAATTGCCCAAAATGTTGATAAAGTACTGTTAAATAATTTAGTTGTCATTTTTTTGATTGTTGTTTTGTCTTGTTCCATATTGTTTGTCTCCTTTCTTTGTTCATTTAGATTAATAAAATAATTCATCGTAATTAGAATAATAAAAAGGGCAATAGGTACAAGTCCGTTACTGCTAATGAAGCCTACCACATAGGGTCTTTGATATTACAAATATATAATTTTACATTGTATTTGCATACATCATTCTGATTCTTAAACTTTCAAGATAAACTTCACGAAAAAATCGTTCTAAAGGTCTGTCTTTTGAAGTGTGCTCACTGCAAATAGTATCTAATTCAGAATCAATTAGAATACGGTTATAAAACAACCACCCTAATAATTGAGGTGTAGTTTGTACTTTATTTTTGCTTAATACAGATTCCCCTAGTTTCCTTGCCTCTTGGTCATCTGTCATAATTCCTTGGTTTATCTTTTTTGCAAAAGCAATAATCGACAGTTCTCCTTTACCTAATTTTTTACGTGATTCTAATATTTCTATATCTTGCAAGTCTTCAATGCTTAGATTATGACATTCATATTTGCCATTAGCAACCTCTTGCTTATATCTGCATTTTATTATGTTCTCGGCATCAGATGGCACAGAAGATTGTTTGTGCAACATTTCATATTCTACAAATTTAGTAACACAAAAACTAAACCCATTATTTGTTACAGCAGAACTGAGAATATTCGAGGACAATATATTCTGAATAGAGCAAGTATCTATTACGCAGAACTTATTTATGGTTGTAATATCAATATTCATACTGCAAAGATAAATTAAAAAGAGATAATAAACTTGGTAAATCACATAAACTTACAAGAAGCATCTCTGCTAATTTACCAGAAGAAATATGATTACTTAAATAGGCATCATGACACCTTCGAACATAATAAGATGACAATCCCATTTCCAAAAGTTTACTCTTTGCTTTAAATATATTGGGTGATAAATTCTGTAACTCGTGATCTATTTTTTCTTTCGGCGAGACTTTTAATTGTAAAAAACTATTATACTCTGTTTTAGTTATTATACCATAATTCATTAAAGCTATCAAGAGCGGTTGTGTATTAACTTTTAGTTTTATGGCTGTTTGTAGTATTATATCGTCTGTCAAGTTAACGCTGTTTAATTTACTGACAACATCTTCAGGTATTAAAAATGAACTTGCAAAGTTATTTGCTCGCATTTCTCTATATTCACTTATGTTATCTGATTTTGTAGAAATGTTAAATTCTTCTCCGCCATCCATTAGAGCGTGCCCTACTTCATGTGCTAAAGTAAAGTTCTGCCTAAAAACATCTTCGTCATAATTTATCAAGATACATTTCCCTGCTGTTGGGTGTTTGATAAAAAGTCCTGAAATGTTATCTGAATCCAACTTTTTGCGAAAAACGTGAATTCCAATTTTGCGAAATTCGGAGAATATATCTCCATATAATTGTTCATTGTTATACCCCAAAGCTTTACGTAATGGATATGCTACTTTTACACCATCTTTATTGTATACTTTTTGAAAGATTGGAGGCGAGAATATGGTTTGCTTAACCTGTAATAGGTCGGATACGTATTGCTCGTTTTCACACAGATATATAAATTCCTGTATAGTCTCTCTATCTTTTTTAGATATAGCTCCTCCGAATTTTCGATACATTACTTCAACTTTTTCAGATGCTGATAATTTCTCATTGCTAATAAAATATCGAAAATCCTCTAAATAAACATCTGAAAAAATTAAAATTTCATCTCCCGTAGGTTCTATTAGTCCATTCTCAAACGATTTTATTCTGTCTTTATTGATTCCCGTAAGTATTTCAATCTCTTCGATATCTTTTTGAAGATTTACTCTACACCGTTTGAGTTTATTGCCAATTAATATTTTATCAATAGCCATAACATTATCTTTTAATAAGGCTTAAGCCCGTTCATTTAGTTTTTTTATCGCCTTATAAATTCCACTATACGAATCCCTATCATCATACATCTTAGCTAATTCACAAGCTCGTTGCATCTTGCCATCGGCGAGTAAATCTCTAACCCATTTATCCTGTTCGAGATATTTGCGAGTTTTGTCGTAAGCCGGAATGTATCGCTTCAAAGCTGTTTCGGTTGCTGCCGAATCGTTGAAGTGGCGGCAAGTATCCTCATAGTGGAGCAAAAACCAGTATTCAATAGATTGAAGGCTGTCGCAAAGTAGAACATTATCCTTTTTACTGTATCTCTTTTTGAGAGCCGTCAGTTTCTTATTCTCGGCATCGGAACGCCGACTAACATCGGCATCAAACACACAGATAACAAACACATCTTCCCTTAGTAACTCAACTATTTTTTTCTCTATCTTCTCAATGCTGTTATTTTCAAACAGGCGAGGTGAGATAGAATAACGATAATTCATAAATTGCTTTAGGTGTTTGAAATAGAATAATTCGGTCAGTCCCTCACCAACAATATGAATCACCTGACGTGTACTTCTGATAGGTTTATTATTTCTCATAGCACGTCTATATTAGATGTTAGGAATTGCACCGAATTTTCCGAAACGATACGCCTTTTGTAGTGAGCTAATACGGTTCAGTCCGTTGAAATCAGTTAGAGGGTAAAGAACTGTTGCCCCGTCTTTGTCTTTTTCTGTAAACCAGATATTATCATTACGCAACAAATCGTCCTGAGCAAGCAACCCATCGTAGTGGGTCGAAACAATCAACTGCGCTTTATCTGACTCTCTCAAAAATTTCTCAATGATAAACTCCACCAATTTTGGATGCAAAGATGATTCTACTTCATCTACTAAAAGCAATCCATCATTCTTGATTAACTCATTGACATAGCCGGCTAAGTCCATTGTGCGAAGTGTTCCCTCAGACTCAAGTCCCGAAGGAAATTCATAGTAAGAGGTAATGCCGTCTTGTCCCTGTACCTTGTGTTGAAACATCGGACGAAGAAAAGAATCTGAATCGGATACTTTTTCTGCTGAAAATACATCCGAGATGTTAAAGTCCGCCTCTTGCAGATAATTCAATAGGTATTGTTTAAATCCTTCATCTTGAATAGTAGCAGAACTGACAATTCTTTGCGGAATGAAAGAGGCAAACGTATTTATTCTATTTGACGAGAAGTAACTAACAACACGCTCCATCTCCTCAATTATCAAATTCACCTGCATATAAGCAGCCAATACCGACATATTCGGTAGGCATTTCAATGAAATTTCCTCTTTTGCTGCTGCTGATAGTTTGATTTTACCACTAAACTTGATAGCAGAAACTCCATTTTCAAGCCATCTTTCAAATACAGTCGTTGGTTGTTGAGAGGTGTAATAAACCAAACTTTCACGAGTGATATGAGTTCTATTCAACGATAGTGAATAGGTGTACTTAACGGGTGTTGTATTTGAATTACAAACATAAAATGATACAGAAATATCTGAATCTTCGTTTTGACTTGATTGGTCAAGCAAAAACGGAACAATTGCTGTTGATTCTGTTTTACTTTTTGGCGAATGAAGAACAAAGTTACTTAAATGGTAGCACGCCTTTATAAAATTACTTTTACCCGAAGCATTAGCTCCATAGATAACAGCAAATTTGAGCAAGCGAACTCCTGGCAATACCTCTACAACGTGGTAGGATTCCATCTCTTTGCTCTTATCGGCTTCAAAGCTGAAAACGGCTTCGTCTCTAAACGAAAACAGGTTCTTAAATTTTATCTCGGCTATCATACGCTTATATCTTATTTGATGCAAAGTTAATAAATAGAACACATAAATAAGTCAATTAGTTTTGGTAAATTGCGTATAATATGCAAATATGTAAATCTAATT
>JBOFKE010000097.1:0-6276 GCA_051657185.1 Bacteroidales bacterium
AGAGGAGTTTTGTACTACAGTACATTTGCTGATTTTGTCTCTGACTTTAAAGTCTATGAGCCTTATTTGTCAAAGATTGATCCGGAAATCTATAAAAATATATTAGTTATTTCTACGTCAGAAGAAGGATTGACTATTGCTCCGGGCGTTGCATCTTATATTAAAGATCCGAAGAATCCTTTATTCGATAAAGAGTTGACGGCTGAGAAAGGAATTGATCTGATTGCATTTTCTTATACGTGTTCTGAATCACTACTTCGAATCCTGTTTAATGGAAAACGTTTGTCAGATGTTCAGTTTGTTTCAGAGGTTGACCGAAAAGGGAAAAAACGATTACAGGATAATATTGAGTTTACTGCACGGGCTTTGCGCGGATATCGCGTGTAGTTTGTGTATAGTTATAGTAAAAAGAGGGTATCGGATGTTATATATATTCGATACCCTCTTTGTTTTTGCGGCTTTCAATTAGTAATTAAATGATTCGTTTTAATGATATAGTATTATTTATCGGGCTGTTTATGTTTATTATGTTAGTTGATTATATTAAAATACCATAAAATGAATGTATCTATGTGTTTTGTTTTTCCGTATAAAATTTCAAAATCCTTTCCATGATCTATTTTTTTTTATCTCTCCCGAATTTTTTTAGCAAATGGGATTGTATGCTCAGGCTATAAGAGGAAAATAGCTTATGTTAATAAGATTTAGGAAATAAAATAGAGACTTCCATCTTTACATAAAGCTAAAATTGGCGATATGATCTGAATAGGCTTATAAATCAGATCTCATAATGATATCAGATAACCTTTACATTAGACCATAATGCTTCTGGCGAAGTCTATGATTAAGGTTTTAAGCATTTGTTTTAAAATTAGTGTCTTATAGGTTTTTAAATACTACAGGAGAGAGGTGAAGTGTAAATCAAATTTTATAATTTACTTAAAATATATTATATCTATTCTATTTCAGAAAATGGATAAGAGGAGGGATGATCTATTAAATCACTTTAATGATAGAATGTGAAAAAAGAAGTAGGATAGAAGTGAAACTATTAAAAATAGTATAATTTTAATAGTTGTCAATATGTAAGTTTAATTGCTTATTTTGTTTACAATTTGATTTTTTATCCTATTTAATAAAGGCTTTGTATATGTTCTGCTGAATGTATGGCATACTATTTGAATTGTTTGATTGGAGGTAAAAGGGTGATTTGTGTGTTAAAAATTAACGCTTACTTTTGTGACTGAAAACAAGTGAGAAAATAAATTTTAAAAATGCAAGATTGTTGATTTATGAGAAGATTGACTTTATTTCTAGCTTTCCTAATGATTGGAGTAAGCTATCTTGCTGCACAAACCAAAGCATCTGGGGTGGTTATTTCTGCAGAGGACAATTTACCAGTAATCGGAGCATCCGTGGTAATTAAGGGGACAACAATTGGTACAGTAACAGATTTTGACGGGAACTTTACATTAGATATCCCACAAGACGCATCGAAGACATTAGTGTTTTCTTACGTCGGGTTGCAAAGTAAAGAAGAAGCTGCAAAATCAGATATGCGTGTTATTCTTTCTTCTTCAAGCCAATCATTAGATGAGGTTATCGTAGTAGCGTATGGTACTGCAAAAAAATCATCGTTCACAGGTTCTGCTTCAAGTGTTAAAGCAGATGCCTTAAGTGTTCCAAGTGTTGAATCGGTAGATAAAGCTTTAGCCGGTAAGGTATCGGGTGTTCGTGTTGCTTCGACAACAGGTGATCCTGGTGCGGCAGGTGAGATCCAGGTACGTGGTATCGGTTCGATCTCATCATCTACATCTCCTTTATATGTAATTGATGGTGTACCTGTTGAAAACGGAAACTTCAATAGCCGTGCATCTTCAAATATTTTAAGTTCATTGAATCCAAACGATATCGAATCATTGACAGTATTGAAAGATGCTGCTGCTGCTTCATTATACGGATCAAGAGCTGCGAATGGAGTAGTTATTATCACAACAAAAAGAGGTAAAGAAGGTAAAGTAAATGTAAACCTTCAAGCAAACTTCGGTGTGTCGTCAATGGCTACGAATTCATACGAGATTATGAGCGGTACCGAATATTATGATTATTCGAAACTGGCTTTAATGAATGAGTTTGACTATCTTGGAGGAGTTTCTGGTTATAATTCTCCGGAAGATTATGCTTTGGCTCAATTAAGCGATAGAGGTGTTAGTCGTGCTGATGGCGAAGACTGGAGAGATTATATCTACAAACACGGACAAGAACAAAACTATCAGGTTTCTATCTCCGGGGGTAGTGCAAAAAGTAAATACTATACAAGTTTTGGTTATCAGGATATTCAGGGTTTAGCTCGCGGAACTGACTTTAAACGTTATTCGGGAGTTGTAAATCTTAATAACGAATTGGCTGACTGGTTGTCAATGGACGTGAAAACGCAATTGTCAAAAACCGATCAAAAAGGATACAGAGATCAGTCGGGACAATCACAAGGTATCGGATATGGTACTCCTCTTGGCTTGCTGCAACAAGCAAACCCATCAAAAACGTTGAAAGACGAAAATGGAGAATATAATACAGTTCTTATGGGTAGAGGTATCAATCCATATTATGAATTGAACGGTAAGGATAAATTCTTACGTACAGAGAACTTCAGAGCTTTAGGTAATTTGAACTTTACAGTTAAGTTTACAAAAGACCTTAGTTTCAAAACAACAAATGGTGTGGATTTCTCGAACGCATTTATCAATGAGTATTGGGGTCCTAACACAATTGATGGAGGTGGTTCTGTGAAAGGTATGGGGCAGACAGATGACTATAAAGTTCTGGCGTTGACTTCTTCAAATATCTTCATGTATAATAAAACATTCAAGGAGAAAAATAACTTTGATGCGTTAGCTGGTTATGAAGTTCAATCATACCACAGAAATTATACACAGGCAGCTGTATCAAACTATTCAACAGACAAACTTCCTGATTTGTCAGTAGGTGCTCCATCGAGAGCGTTGGGTCAAACAGATAAGAAATTCTTACAATCATTCTTGTCTAATGTTAACTACAACTATGACAACAAATACTATGTAGGAGCAAATATTCGTGCAGACCGTTCTTCTCAATTGGGCGCAGACAAACGTACAGGGGTATTTTACTCAGTGTCGGGTTCATGGAGATTCTCACAAGAATCATTTATGAAAGAAGCATCATTGATTACAGATGGTAAGTTAAGAGCTTCTTATGGTACAAATGGTCGTCTGCCGGATTCATTCTACGGACATTTACCACTATATAGCTTTGATGGTATTTATGGTAGCAATTCGGCGATTTACCCATCTCAACCAGCAAATAAAGATCTTGGGTGGGAGCAAAGTAAAAACCTGAATATCGGTACAGATATTACATTAGCTGAACGTTTCAATTTCTCTCTTGAGTATTTTAGAAAATACACAAGTAATCTGATTATGCAAGTTCCGGTTTCAAGCTCTACTGGTTTTACAACTGTATTGCAAAATGCAGGAGAAATCTCAAATCAAGGGGTTGACTTCGAATTCCACGGATCGGATATGTTGAAATCAAAAGTAAAATGGAATGCTGATTTCTCGATTTCTTATCTGAAAGCGAGAGTAGAGAAACTACCTGGCGGTAAATCAATGAACTTAGGCGATGGTGAATTCTATCGTTACGAAGAAGGAAAAGATCTTTATTCATTCTATTTCCCGACTTATGTGGGTGTAAATACAGAAACAGGTTTAGCTGAATTCCTGAAAGATCCAACAAAACCATATTCTGCAGATAATGTTGTTAATGACGCATCGAAAGCAGAAAGATCGATTGTAGCAAAAGCATATCCGACAATTAGCGGTGGTTTGAATAATCAGATCGTATATAAAGGATTTTCATTAAACGCATTGTTGACGTACCAGTTTGGCGGTCACTTGTTTAATTATCCGGAATACTTTATGCACAACGATGGTCGTCGTGCATCAACAAATATCTCGAAAGATGTAGCAGGTAATTACTGGACAAAACCGGGAGATGTTGTTGACAATCCAAAACCAAATGCAAAAGCAACAGGTTCTGACTTATTCTCTACAAGATATGTAAAATCATCAGATTTTATCCGCTTGAAAGAAATCGGATTAGCTTATCAGTTACCAAGCGCGATTACATCAAAAGCGAAATTAGGTAATGTAGTATTTAATGTAACAGCAACAAACTTATGTTTCTTATATGCTGCAACAAAAAATATGGAGCTTGAAGTACCTTTAAATGGTTACCGTACAGGAGATACACCTTTGGCAAGAACAGTATCGTTCGGTGTAAATGTATCATTCTAATAATTATTGGATTAACTATTTTAAAAATGTTCACAATGAGAAAGACATATATATCAGCAGTATTGAGCGGAATGCTACTTTTTACTGCTTGCTCGGATGATCTGAACACAAGACCTTCGACATCGCTTCCGACAGACGAAGCAATCGAAACGAATGCCGATTTACAACTTGCGTTGAATGGTGTTTATCAAAGAGTTTCACGCGTTAGAAGTTTGCATGCAGCTGATTTTGGGTTGTATGCAGATGCTAAAGGTGGAGACACAAAAGTTACTTATAATAGTAATCAGTTCTCGGATGTAACCAACTTTCAGTTGAATAAACAACACTCAATTCCGAAAGACTTTTATCAAGAGTTATCTCGCGTTATTGCTTTTTGTAACCAGGCTTTAGAGGCAGGTGAAAAATTACCTGCTTCCGAAAAGGCTAAACCTGAATATAAATATATTAAAGGTCAGTTGATCGCAGCACGTGCTTTGTTCCATTTTGATATGGCTCGTCTGTTTGCTCAACTACCAACGATTGACGGTGTAGATGTTAATGCAGCACAATCAGGTATCGTTATTAATGATCAGGTGTTTAATGTATTCCATCAGTTTAAGCGTTCAACAATCAGCGAAACCTATGCATTTATCATTAATGGGTTAAACGAATCGTTGACAATGCTTTCAAAAGAGAAGCAACCGGGTGGTATCAATTATTATGCAGCAGAAGCTTTATTAGCTCGTGCCTATTTATATAATGGCAACTGGTCAGAAGCTTTGAAAGCAGCAGAAGATGTAATTGAAAACAGTGCTGCTAAACTGTATACGACAAAGAACTATTTGTCATCGTGGAGTGTAACTAATTCTGATGAGTCATTATTTGAGATTTATCTGACTGATAATATTAAAAATAATCCGCAAAGAAATGGTTTAGGTGGATATACTTCTGTTTTTGGATATGGTGAGGTAGGAGTAAATGATGAAATCTTGAATATCTTTAATGAGATTACAGATTCAACAGATATTCGCAAAAATATTGTAGCTCTTGAAGTTGATACAAAGACAAAGAAAACAGGATGGTATGTTCAAAAATACAAAGGACGTCCGGATGCGACGAACTGGATGTATGTAAACAATCCTAAGATTATTCGTTTGGCAGAAGTTTATTATATTGCTGCAGAGGCTGCATTGAAATCGGGAGATCAGGCTAAAGCAGATAAATATTATAATAAATTGCGCGAAACAAGATTCGAAAATGGATTTGTAGCTAAAAACAATATTACAATTGATGATATTTTAGAGGATCGCCGTATCGAATTATTCTGCGAAAATCACAGAATGTTTGATTTGGTACGTAATAACAAAGAAATTCCATCATGGAACACAGATGCTGTTCGAAAAGCAAACGCATTTGATATTCTTTGTCCGATCCCTCAATCCGAAACAGACGTAAATCCGGATATGAAGCAAAATCCGGGATTTTAACCGATAAATCTAAACACTTTTCTATTGATCTTGGATCAATCTTTTTTGTGAAAACACACTTATCTTCTTTAGATAAAGGGATTGCCTTCGGGTGATCCCTTTTATATTTTATTTGAATCCCGTGCTTATTGGGGTTACAGAGCGTTTTCTGCTTGTTGTATTCATGAATAAATTCGTTATTTTTTTTGATATTCATCTGTCGTAATATCAGATTGTTAATTATGAAAGTGTAATGGGTACGGTGTTTCGGAATGAAAAAAAACTGGGCGAAAATTTGCAGATTCAAGGAAAAGTAATACCTTTGCACACGTAATCGAAACACAAACGATTATAAACAATCAAACGCGAAAGTAGCTCAGTTGGTAGAGCATAACCTTGCCAAGGTTAGGGTCGCGGGTTCGAGTCCCGTCTTTCGCTCAAGGTCTGCCCGGATGGTGAAATGGTAGACACGCAGGACTTAAAATCCTGTGGCCATAACG
>JBOFKE010000098.1:0-2942 GCA_051657185.1 Bacteroidales bacterium
TGCCATATATTATATTATTAGTTAATTAGATAAACCAAATAGCCGATGCTACATAAGTTAATAACAGTAGCACAAAGAGATAGTTATTGAATCTGCCTTTTTTTATTGTGAAATAATATGCTAAAATAAATGCCGCAAAGAAGTTTGCACACAAAGAGAAGATTCCTTCTTTTTGTGGTAAGATGAATGCTAATAACTCAAAGCATAAGAAGGAAAAAAGGAAGTAGTAGGCTGATGCGCGAACTCTTACTTTATCCATCGATGAAGAGAAAAATACCCCGGCTGTAGCTATAAGTACACAAACCAATGTAATGAGATTGTGAATTGTTGCCGGTAATTCAAAATCACCCATAGCTGGGAGTTGCCATTGGAAATTATTCAGGAAACCTGAAAAATCAGGATTCCTTCCTGAAGAAAGGATATAGATAGTGCAACTTGCAACAAATGGAGCCATGCAACCAAATATAATAGCTCCAATATTTTTAATCCAAGCAATACGCATATGAACTAATCCAAAAATCAGGATGGGAAAAAGAAATATCAGCTCGGGTTTAAGTAATGTGGCAAAAGCAAAAAATAACGAAGCATTAAAGATATTCCGCTGTGACTTTTCTTGTTGATATGCATCTAACATGTAGAAATAGCTTACAAATATTGCAAGACCAGCGATTAAAGAAGGTAATTCTGCTTGTTTTGTTATAGTCTGTAAATTCAGGAATATAAAGAATAGGAATGGCAATGAGCTTTTATCCCGAATCAAATTAAACCGGTCTACTATATGTAAGGACATAAAGGCTCCTAATATTAATATGATGCTGATCAAAATAATATTCCAGTAGGAGGCTATATGTATAGTAAAAGGTGTAAGTAAACCTGTTAACGAAAAAGATATATTTTCTTTGGCCGGATCTAAAATGACGAGGATCGAGAAAATTAAAAGGAATAGTATGGCTATCGGGATAGTCCAGGCACTATTAATTGTTTTGCGTAGTAGCGTCATAATAAAAAACGGGCTATAATTAATATTATAGCCCGAAAGTATCTATTTTTTTTTAAAGATCAAAACCAATATCAGAGCGGAAGTATTTACCGTCATATTGAATTTTTGAAGCATTCTCAAAAGACTTAGCTAAAGCCTCTTCTTTTGTAGCTCCGTACGAGCTGATCGCAAGAACGCGACCACCGTCAGTAACGATGTTTTCTCCGTCTTGTTTTGTACCGGCATGGAAAACGATTGATCCTTCAATCTTATCCAGACCTGTGATGATTTTACCTTTTTCATAATCGCCCGGGTAACCTCCGGAAACAAGCATAACCGTAACTGCAGCGCGAGGGTCCATTTCAAGAGTTGCGCTATCCAAAGTACCATTTGCTGTTGCTTCAAAAAGGTCAATCAAATCTGATTTAATGCGAAGCATAACCGCTTCCGTTTCTGGATCACCCATGCGAACATTATATTCAATAACCATTGGTTCACCTTTTACTCGGATAAGGCCTATGAAAATGAATCCTTTATATTCGATGTTCTCTTTTTTCAGACCTTCAACAGTAGGGATAACAACACGCTCTTCCACTTTCTTCATAAAAGTATCATCAGCAAACGGAACAGGGGATACAGCTCCCATACCGCCGGTGTTTAATCCGGTGTCACCTTCGCCGATACGCTTATAATCTTTTGCTACCGGAAGTATCTTGTAATTCTCACCATCAGAAAGAACAAATACAGAACATTCGATGCCACTTAAGAATTCTTCAATTACAACTGTATTACTAGCCTGTCCGAACATGCCGTCAAGCATAGCTGCTAATTCCTGCTTCGCTTCATCAAGAGAAGAAATAATAAGTACACCTTTACCGGCAGCTAAACCATCTGCTTTTAGCACATATGGCGCCTCTAATGTTTCAAGAAAGGCATAACCTTCTTCTAAAGTATCTTTAGTGAAACTTTGATAACGGGCTGTCGGAATATCATGGCGCATCATAAAGGCTTTTGCAAAATCTTTGCTACCTTCTAATTGTGCACCTTCTTTAGATGGTCCGATAACCGGAATGGCTTTTAAAGCTTCGTCATTTTTAAAAAAGTCATATACTCCTTTTACCAGAGGATCTTCAGGACCGACAACTACCATATTGATGTTGTTAGCCAATACGAACTCTTTGATTTTCGGAAAATCAGAAGCTGCCATTTCTACGTTTGTACCAATCATTGCGGTACCTGCATTTCCAGGTGCAATAAAAAGGTTATTCACTTTCGAACTTTGCTTCATTTTCCACGCTAAAGCGTTCTCACGTCCTCCCGAACCAAGTAATAGAATGTTCATCTTTGTTGCTATAAATTCTTAATTATAAAATAGATTTTATTTTAAGTTCTTCTCAAAATAGCGAGTGATCACTTCGTGTAAGTGTACCCGATCAATACCTCTTACGTTATGCTCATGTCCAGGATATATGAACAGATCAGGATATGTTCCTGCTTTCACACTGGCATCCAGAAAACGTAAGGCATGCTGCATTAATACAACATTATCCTCGTCATCATGTATAATTAAAAGATCGCCTTTCAAGTCTCCTGCTCTTTTAGTCAGATTACTTTTATTGTAGCCTTCCGGATTTTCCTGCGGAGAATCCATATATCTTTCACCATACATAATTTCATATAACTCCCAATCCATTACAGCTCCGCCGGCTACACCTACTTTGAATATTTCGGGATAAGTCAGCAAGAGGTTTGTTGTCATGAATCCGCCAAAGCTCCAGCCATGTACGCCGATGCGATCAGTATCCACATAAGGAAGTGTAGATAAGTATTCGATGCCTTTTACCTGATCTTTCATCTCTTCTGTACCTAACTGGCGATGAATTACATTTTCAAATTCAAGACCACGATTTGCCGAGCCGCGATTATCTACTGTAAAAACAACATATCCTAATTGCGCCATGTA
>JBOFKE010000099.1:0-9063 GCA_051657185.1 Bacteroidales bacterium
TTTGCGGCATTTATTTTAGCATATTATTTCACAATAAAAAAAGGCAGATTCAATAACTATCTCTTTGTGCTACTGTTATTAACTTATGTAGCATCGGCTATTTGGTTTATCTAATTAACTAATAATATAATATATGGCAGAATTCGCAGATTGGGGCTACATTGGTCTATTTATAGCAGCATTTCTTGCTGCAACGATTCTCCCGTTTAGTTCGGAGGTTGTTTTCAGTGCGTTAATCCTCGCAGGAATGGATATGTGGGGATGTGTTTTCGCCGCAACTTTAGGAAACTGGCTAGGAGGATTAAGCTGTTATTGGTTAGGACATTTGGGGAAGATAGAATGGATAGAAAAGTACTTAAAAGTACCCAAGCCCAAAATTGATAAATTTCAAAACTGGTTACAGAAAAAGGGAGCCTGGACAGCTTTTTTTGCTTTTCTTCCAGGAGTCGGAGATATTATAGCTATTGCATTAGGCTTTATGCGAAGTAATATCTGGATTGTTGCAATATCTATGCTTCTCGGCAAGTTCATACGCTATGTCCTGTTTATCGAAGGTGTCAATCAGGTAATCAGCTGGTTTTGAATTCTGTTTGGATATATAGAAACAATTATATATCTTTGTATCAGCAATATAAAACAAAACTCGTCTGAATTTATTTTCGGGCGAGATTTTTTTTGAGAAGAAGCTGCAAATGAATCTATATTTATAAATAAATACACATTAGCATGAATACTATTTCTAACTGTCCTCAGTGTGATATGGACAATACTTATTTCGATGGAGTAATGAATATTTGTCCGGATTGTGGTTATGAATGGACAGGAAGCGATGATGACGCATCTGAAGAAAACAAAGTTCCTAAGGATAGCAATGGTGCTGAATTAGCTGACGGCGATTCAGTAACTGTTATTAAAGATCTAAAAGTAAAAGGGTCTTCAATGGTTATCAAACGTGGAACTAAAGTAAAAAGTATCCGTCTGACTGAAAATCCTGAAGAAGTTGATTGTAAAATCGATGGAAGCAGCATCGTTTTGAAAACATGTTTCTTGAAAAAATAATTTTCATCTAACAGATAAAAAAAGGAGAATTGATAGCCAATTCTCCTTTTTTTGTTTTTATAATACTCCAAACTCGGCAATAGCTACACCATTTGTATCCTGATCTACAGCATTCAAACTTTCAAGTTTTATATATCGTGCATTTTCCATTGATGGGAATAATACATTCTGCAACATCGGATTATTTCGAATATTCTTAAACTCACCTTTCTCAATAACCGGCTTCCAATCCTTTCCATCATTACTTATAAACAAGTTATAATTAATAATGGCACCTTTATTGGATTTATCTGTTCTCGGTAAATATTGGAATCCTTTAATAGACTGAGTTGAATTCAGGTCAATAATAACAGCCGGATTTTTATCTGATTGCTCAGAAAACCATATAGTTACCGGATTTTCATCAGCTAATAAACTGGTTTGTTTCGTATTAGATGTCGTATTAACTTTCCATCCTTTTTTAGCATAACCATATAAAGCCTGTGCAACTCCGCTTTCTAAGCCGTTCGAATAAATACGTGCCTTCACAATTGTATTTGGGGCAACTGCAAATGGTTTAGAGTATAACGGAGACCTTGCTGTTGGCTCGGTTCCATCCAGTGTATAGCGTATAGTGCTACCTCCGGAAATAGAAACTTTGCCATTTACAGAACGTCCGATCAAAGGATTAGACAATGTCTCTTGTACATTATAGATTCCAAGTTCTGTCAAAGTCGGAGCAACACGTACCTCATCAAAAATAATACGCACGGATTTGGATGTTACAGTCGGAAAACGCAGTATTCCTTTATATCCTACTGTTTCACCAGTCGCTATTTTTTTCCATTTATTCCCGATCAATGCTTCTACAGAGTATTTCTCAATACGCTGACTGTATTTCGCTATATCTTCCTGCATCAAGACACTATTGAAAGTCTGTGGATTATTCCACTGAAGTTCAATAATGTGCGCGTCCGGTTTTTCTTTTCCAATCCATGATGTCTGATCGCTTAAATCAGTCAGTATATTCATCACATCAACACCGTCAATGCTGACTTGTGCTTTTTTTGCCAGATTATCAGCAAAAGATTCGCGAATAATACGTCCCATTTGGCTCAGATTCGTTGAATCTTTAGCCGGAATCAGTCCTCGTTTGTCCGGTGTTATATTAAGTAAGAACACGCAATTTCCACCAACTGAGCGATACCATAGATCCAACAAATCGTTTGTGCTTCTTACGTATTGCTTATCATCTCTGTAAAACCATCCCTGACGAATAGAAACATCCGTTTCAGAAGGATACCATACTAAATATTTTGCATCTTTGATTTTCTCTCTGCTGCCCAGGTCTTGTCCGGTCATATCATTCCACTCGCAAGCCTCAGGCGATTCATTGATCGGTACTACACTCCACTCACTCTTACGCGTATGTCCGGCTTCGTTACCACACCATCTGATATCAGGACCTTTAATCGCAATATTGGCTGTAGGTTGCAATTGGCGTATCATATCATACCAAGCCTTACGATTATATGTCTGTCCGGTTCCGGGCTTTGGATGAGCGCCATCAAACCATACTTCTTCTACATCGCCATACTCCGTTAATAATTCATACAACTGATCCATGAAATAAACATCATAATCAGTCAGATTATCATACGTAAATGTCTTCGATACATTTTTCTGATGAGATTCCAAAGATGGGATAGTCTGCGTATATAATTGTTTGTTTTTTCCGTAACAACCTTGCGGTGACTCTATCTGAAACAGGTCTGCAGGAGATAAGTAAAATCCTATCTTAATACCTTCAGCACGACAAGCATCTACAAATTCTTTTATAACATTACCTTCCCCGTTCTTCCATGGAGACGATTTAACACTATGCTCTGTATAACGGGACGGCCATAAGCAAAAACCGTCATGGTGCTTTGCCGTTATAATAGCCATCTTCATGCCCGCTTCTTTCATGACTTGTACCCATTGTTTTGCATTTAGAGAAGATGGATTAAAATCAACCGGAGATTCTTTCCCATTCCCCCATTCAACACCATTAAATGTATTCAATCCAAAATGAACGAAGCAAGTCAATTCATTTTTTTGCCAATCATACTGTCTCTTATGCGGAACGACAGTTATGGCTTTACGTATAATTTCTGCTTGAGTATCTGTCGGATCTATACGAACAGAATTGGAATTGTTTACTTGTGCCTGTAGCAAAGAAGCACTGCACATAGCTAAAAAAGCAATTTGTGATTTTTTCAATAAACTCATACTTTTGTATTCTGGGTAAGGTTATAAAAGATATTTATAAATGTGATTAGGACAAAGATAAATCAAAAAGCCTTGATATTAGCCTATTTGTGTAGCAATTTGTTATATTTTTGCTCACTCTAATTGTTTATGTAACCCTCAAACAGATCTGATTTATGAAAACTTTCCAAAGAATAATCATTCTTTCATGTTGTTTGCTCTCTATAGCATGTCACGCACAAAACAAAACATTTGAATCTCTTTCAAATGAAGAGTTTAAGAAAATTCTCAATGAGAATAATATTATTCTGGTAGATGTAAGAACACCCAACGAATATAGTAGCGGACATATACCACGAGCAGTTAATATGGACGTCCGTAGTTCTGATTTCGATTCTTTAGTCTCAAAACTCGATAAAAAGAAGTATATTGCCGTATATTGTCGAAGTGGTGGCAGAAGTAAGATTGCGGCAAAGAAGATTACGGAGAAAGGATATAAGGTTTATGAATTAAACACAGGAGTTATGAACTGGAAAGAGCCCCTGACTAAGCCTGCTTCAAACGAGAAATAAAAAAACGAAGCGATTTCATTATCAAAACAAACGTTTGTTCCGATAATGAAATCGCTTCGTTCTCTAAACATTCAATGCCTACTTATATACCTCACTTCGTTGTATTAGTTTATCCATGTTCGCTATACCTAAAGCGATCTGTGCCATGATAACAGCCGCTTTATCCTGGTATTCGGGAATACTTTTATTATACAAGTCTCTTTCAGTATGCCAGATTTCACGGTAATTAAAATCATACCCTTTTGTGTCTGCTGTCTGCAAATGGATCGTAGGAACTCCCTGAACTGCAAAAACAGAAGCATCTGTGCCTCCTTCCCTTTCGGGCTTTGCATATGGAGTAATTTCGGTTATCGCGAATTTGAATGTCGAATCTGATGATTCAATCCATTGAGCAATATCCTGTAACTCTTTTAATTGTGATTTAGGAGCTCCCATTCCTACCGGAACTGTTGGTCCACCATCTCTGTTAAATAAATTAGAGATCTTGGGAAGTTTATCTTGGTTTGTTTTTGCCCATGCCTTTGCTCCTAATAAACCAAATTCTTCGCCGGCAAACAGACAAAATATTATTGTACGCTTAGGTTTAGCTCCCGCTTTTTGTAGCAATCGTGCAGCCTCCATAATCGGACTTACTCCTGAACCATCATCAACTCCTCCTGTTGCCACATCAAAAGCATCAAGATGTGCACTCAGTACAACATATTCATCAGGGTACTTACTCCCTTTTATCTCAGCAACCACATTGTAATAAGGGACAGGACCCATTTTAAAATGGTTTCGGATGTCAAACTCAAGCAATATATTACGTCGCTCTTTGACCATCTGATAAATCTTACTATACTGGTGTTCGTCTAACTTAATGTCCGGAACAGTAGGCAGATTATCAAAAGATGATTCGGGGTCAAAAGCCACTTGCCTGCTATATAATGCAGTTAGGGGGACTCTCGCTGACTGAATAATACCCAATATTCCGGCATCAACCATTTCACGGTAAAACAATGCCGGAGCATCTTTAAGTTCCTTAGGAGTAAAAGGGAGCCGCTCCTCCTCATTCCGTCGTCTAAGCTCATTATTCTCTTTTCGAACAGAGTCATTCATTGTTCTTAATGACAACCTGACGGAGTCTCCTTTCGAAGTATGATCAACAGGCCAACCTGCGCTTTCACCCGAAACAAGCACCCATGCTCCTTTGAGCCGATGCTTCATCCGTTCAAAATCTGCCTGTGTTTTCGGTTCAATAACTACATGTCCCGTTTGTGCACCCTTTGTCCCGGATGTGTAAGAAGGCGTTACGAAATGCAAAGGCATAGATTCCTCGCCTAACATTTTCCCGAACCAAGGCCCGCGCATAAATCCGACACGCAACTCCCCTGCCTTTTCTTTTCGAACATTTAAACCCCAATTTTTGAACTGAGACATACTCCATTCTACTGCATGGTCATACGCAGGCGAACCGATTGGTCTTCCCCCGATTCGATTGCATAATACATCTAAATGTTCCATTGTCCGGTTCTCTTCTCTTGCTAGTTCTGCAATCTTGTGAATAGTGGATTTCTGAGCAGAAACACTAAAAGTCATTGCTAAAGCCAGCAATGATAACAATTGTGTCAATTTCATAGATATCATAATAGGTTTTTTACAGGCTTAAAAAAAGAGGTTAGTAAAGAGCTTACTCTTTTACTAACCTCCTCTATAATTACAGGTTGTGCTTATTATTTACAAGCACAAGCCGGTTTAATTTGTTTGAAGAAATCGTTTCCTTTATCATCAACCAAAATGAAAGCAGGGAAATCAACTACATCGATTTTCCAGATAGCTTCCATTCCTAATTCAGGATATTCAACTAATTCAACTTTCTTAATATTATTCTGAGCAAGGATAGCTGCAGGACCACCGATACTACCTAAGTAGAATCCGCCATGTTTCTGACAAGCATCAGTCACTTGTTGTGAACGATTTCCTTTTGCAATCATAATTTTGCTTCCACCATTCGTTTGGAACAGATCAACATAAGAGTCCATACGGCCTGCTGTTGTAGGTCCGAAAGATCCCGAAGGCATTCCTTGCGGTGTTTTTGCAGGACCTGCATAATAGATCGGGTGATTCTTGATATACTCAGGAAGACCCTCACCTGCAGCAATACGTTCTGCTAATTTTGCATGAGCAATATCGCGACCTACGATGATTGTGCCGTTCAATGACAAACGTGTAGCAACCGGATATTTTGAAAGCTCTTTAAGAATTTCATCCATCGGACGGTTCAAGTCGATATTAACAGCAGTTCCTTCGCCAGCCTGACGAAGTTCAGCAGGGATCAAACGACCCGGATTATCATCCAATTTCTCAACCCAGATACCATCTTTCGTAATTTTCGCTTTGATATTACGGTCTGCAGAACAAGACACACCCATACCTACCGGACAAGAAGCCCCATGGCGAGGTAAACGAATGATGCGTACATCATGTGCAAAGTATTTTCCACCGAATTGAGCACCTAATCCTAGCTTTTGAGCTGCCTCAAGTACTTGTTTTTCTAGTTCTACATCACGGAAAGCCTGACCAAATTCATTTCCTTCAGTTGGCAGTCCGTCATAATAACGAGCTGAAGCCAATTTAACAGCTTTCAGATTAGCCTCTGCAGATGTTCCGCCAATTACAAAAGCAACGTGGTAAGGAGGACAAGCTGCCGTTCCTAAAGTTGCCATTTTCTCAACTAAATAGTTAAGTAATTTGCTTGGTGTAATAAGCGCTTTTGTTTCCTGATACAAATACGTTTTATTTGCAGATCCACCACCTTTAGCCATGAATAAGAATTTATAATCCATTCCTTCAGTAGCATAAAGATCGATTTGAGCTGGCAAGTTAGTCCCCGTATTCACTTCATCGTACATATTCAACGGTGCGTTTTGTGAATAACGAAGATTCTCTTCTGTGTACGTTTTATATACACCTAAAGATAATGCTTGTTCATCGTTGCAACCAGTCCATACTTGTTGCCCTTTTTTCCCCATAACGATAGCTGTACCTGTATCCTGACAAGTCGGTAGTTGACCTTTAGCGGCAACTTCAGCATTACGCAACATAGTTAATGCTACGTATTTATCGTTATCTGATGCTTCAGGATCGCTTAATACCTTAGCTACCTGCTCATTATGTGAAGCACGAAGTAAGAACGACACATCACGCATTGCTGCGTTTGCCAGTTTAGTCAATCCTTCTGCTTCAACTTTTAAAATAGGTTTGCCTTCAAACTCAGAAACACTTACGTGATCTTTAGTCAGCAAGTAATACTCTGTGTTATCCTTCCCCATTGGGAACGGCTCTTGGTAATGAAATGGTTTTGTTGCCATAATTAAAATATATTTTTAGCAATTAATCGTGTTCTTTTATTTATTCCAAAAAATCCAAGCGGCTTCTGCTTGCAAATATAGCATTTCCAATCCATTGATTGATGTTGCTCCGGCATCTTTTCCATATTGCAGAAAGCGTGTTACCTCCGGATTATACACTAAATCAAATAAAAGGTGCTTCTCTGTCAGATATTCGTATGGAATTGCCGGTGCAGTCTCTGGCTGAGGGTACATTCCTAAGGGTGTTGTATTGATAATTATCAGGTTATCCTCTATCTCTTTTTCTGATAATTCATCATAAGACATAATGCCATTAGCATGATCCGCTTTACGCGAAACATACTGATAAGAAATTCCTAACTGCCGTAATGCAAATACGACTGCTTTCGATGCTCCCCCCGTACCAAGAACTAAAGCTTTTTGATGGTACGGTTTAATAAATTTCCGAATTGACTCGCGAAAACCTATTACATCAGAATTGCAACCTACAGCCTTGCGCCCTTCCAATGTATCTTCAAACCGGATAACATTTACAGCTCCGACTTCTTTTGCTGTTTCATCTAAGCAGTCCAGATAAGGAATTACCTGTTCCTTATAAGGAATCGTCACATTCAAACCTCCTATCTGTAAATCGTCCAGTAATGAACGAATCTGATCTATGTCTGACAATGAATAATTGTCATAAACGGCATCAATCTGTTCCTTTTCAAATTTATCCGTGAAGTATCTTTGAGAAAAGGAATGAGAAAGCGGATAGCCTATTAATCCATATTTTTTCATATTCAATAGAAAAAAAGGCTGTCCTGAAAACGGGACAGCCTTATATATTTGGTTTTTGTATTTTACAGACTTTGCAAATAAGCAGTCACATTTTTTTCAATACGCTCTGCTATGTTCTTTTCTGAAGCAGGAACAAATTTCTCTCCTGTGATCTTTTCGAAAAGCTCCATATATCTTTCGCTAATTCCTTTTACAATTTCGTCGGTCATTTCAGGAACCTGTTGTCCGTCTTTTCCCTGGAAACCATTTTCCATTAACCATTCACGAACGAATTCTTTAGATAACTGACGTTGCGGCTCTCCTTTCTCGAAACGATCCATATATCCTTCTTCGTAGAAATAACGTGAAGAGTCCGGTGTATGAATCTCATCGATCAGGTAAATCGTTTCACCATGTTTACCGAATTCGTATTTCGTGTCAACCAAAATCAAGCCTCTTTCTTTTGCGATCTCTGTACCACGAAGGAAAAGAGCCATCGTATACTTTTCAAGAATCGCATAATCTTCCGGCGAAACCAATCCCTGGCTCAAAATTTCTTCTTTCGAAATATCTTCATCATGAAAGCCATGTTCGGCTTTTGTCGTCGGAGTAATAATAGGTGTCGGGAACTTCTCGTTCTCTCTCATTCCCTCAGGAAGTTTAACTCCACAAATCTCTCTTACACCGCTTTTGTAAGCTCTCCATGCACTTCCGCATAAGTAACCGCGTACAATCATCTCAACCGGAAATGACTGGCATTGTACACCTACAGTAACCATTGGATCCGGAGTAGCTAATTTCCAGTTCGGACAAATATCACTCGTCGCATTAAGGAATTTCGAAGCAATTTGATTCAACATTTGCCCTTTAAAAGGAATCCCTTCAGGCAATACCACATCAAATGCCGAAATACGATCGCTAACGATCATAACCAATAGCTCTTCGTTGATTTTGTAAACATCACGAACTTTGCCATGATAAACACTTTTCTGTCCTGGAAAATTAAAATCTGTTTTAGTTAAAGCACCCATTTTTTGAATCTATTATTGATTGAAAAAGAATATCAGCTTGAAAGCACAAATTTATAAAAAGTA
>JBOFKE010000100.1:0-2846 GCA_051657185.1 Bacteroidales bacterium
AACTCTTTGCTCAAAGCAACGGTACTGTTTAAAGCTGTAACATTATCTTTAGCCTGTTCAATTTGGGAATAGAATTTATCAATAGCAACAGTTAATTCATTTAATGCCTTTTCTTTGCCTAATTCAAGCGATTGAGTGGCAAGTCTGGCTTGCCTGATTTTCTTTTCGCGGTCCAGACCATCAAAAATATTCCAGGTAAATCCGACGCCGATCATACTTCGTGGAATCAGATTCTTCTCAATCCCATGTGCGTAAATCGTTTGTTTTCCGATTAAAGCTATATTGGGTGCATAACCGGTTTTTCCGATTTTTTCCTGGTATTTAGCCATTTGCTCCTGTATCTGGAGTTGATTGATCATATAGCTACCACCCGGAAGAACAGCTTTATAGTATAAGACAGACGGGATGGAGTCATTGATAAATAAAGGAGTCGTCGGGATGACATATTCGTTACCTTCCATTTCGATCAGACTTTTGAAGGCTTGCTGAGCAACGTGGTATTGTTTCTGAGCAGCTTCATATTCGCGTTTAGCCTCCTCCATTCCTACTTGTACAACCAGTCTGTCGGCTTTATTGATAATACCGTTTTCTTCCATTTTTAAAGCATTGCTGAAATTCTCATTCAATGCCTCAAAAGCTTGTTTGCGAACAGAGACAACTCTTTCTCCGAGTCGTAGTGCAAAATAGGAATCAACAAGTGCCACCTGAGAAAAAGCAGCAACCTGAGCATGATTGACGCGTGCGGCTTCGACCATGGATTTACCTATTTTATTTGCATATATACGTTTGCCTCCTGTGAATATCGGCCACATCAGATTCGCATCGATGGTCGTTACATTCTGAGGCATGAGTGGGAAGTTTAATGTATAAGAACCGATTTTATCCAGAATACCTGAGATAATCTGATCGTCCGGCAGAATGTTGTGAATAAAGTCTTTTACCGGATTTGTCAGATTACTTAAAGGCTCTTTTACTTCGATTTTATTAGAGAAATGCATGTAAGTTCCTGCAGCACTGATATTCGGATACCAGAAAGCATTGAGTCGGGCGTGTTCTGCTTTAGCAATATCTACCTCTTTCGAGGCAATTTGAATGCTCTTATTATTATCATACAGCATTTGAAGAGACTCCTCAAAACTTACTTGTCGTGGAGTCTCCTGTGCAATTACAGGGATCGCGCCTGCAATAAACCATGTAGATAGTGTAATATTCAAACGACTGAACATAATTTTTTTGGATTGGTTTAGGTTTGCTATTAAAACAGAGCTTTAAAGTCGTTTGTTCAAAAAAAAAAGAAGAATGTGGAAAGTTAAAATCGGGAAGAATTAGTGTGTTATTTACAAATGAAAGTATTTATTTACGAATGGATATCAGCGGTTTAAACAAAGAATAAAAAAACGGATCTGAAAACAGTTGCTTTCAGATCCGTTAAATAATTACTTATTTTCAATTTCGTCATGCTCTTCGCTCCATACGTCAGCTTCGGTATCCAGATCAATCATATCAGAATCTAATTCGTCAATTTCATCTTTTTGAAGCCATTCGCCGGAAGCAGCATCATAGTACTCGAATGCTTGAATTTCATCGTTGTACCTTTTTTCTCCGTTAATAGGCATAGCATATCTGATTTAAAAGTGAAAACTTATATATCATAATACGTTTCAGCGGGAGGATAGTTCGATAGTTTGTATACTTTAATTGTTGTCAGTGTATTTTTTAACGTCAATTTTATCCACAGCATCCAAAACCGGACGAATCGAAATCGTTTCTCCGACTGCTTCTTCCATCCATCTGTCCGGAGTAAGGCGTCCCAGCATATAAATGCGGTCAATTTCGTTAGCAAACTCTTTTGGAGACAGATTGGCCAAATGATTTTCTAACTGATAGTGGATGAGGTGACCAAAAGAATAGGCACTTAAATACAACGGATATGAAATCATATGGCTGTATATAGCAAGGATTGGCTGATCTGTCATACCAAATACAGGAGCATAATACTCGTTCCATACTGCCTTAGCGATATTCTGTACGGCATTTTGCAAAGCCTGAGCATCAGCATTCGGATTTTCGTACATCCATTTCCAAACGCGCATATCCACTAATGATACTCCCATGATCTCATATAAAGAAACAAATGTATCAAGCGTTTCCAGATCCTCGTCTGTGTTCTTGTTTTTGATATTCAGCAGATCCAGATCTCTTTGCTGGAACATAAATGCCAGTGCTTCCGTAAACGAAGTATTCGGAACACCGTTCAGCATATAGTCATTTACGTCATACAATGAAATAGTTTGTTCAACATTATGTCCCAACTCATGAACAGCGATATTGTAGCCTTTGTAATCCATTCCTTTATCACCGATACGAGTACGAAGGTGCGCTTTATCGCCACGCATTGTGCCTCCGCGTGCATGTCCCGAACCTCTTGCCGGATCTACTGCGATTTTATCAGCCAGATAAGTGGCGCGCTCTTTCGTGTAGCCCAACTCCATCAGCATACGTTCGATATCATCTTCCAGAGCCTGAGCATTCGGGTAAAGAGTCATCGTTTTACTGTTAAGCATTTTCTGATCCAGCGAACTTCTGGACTTGAATCCATCATACCAGATATCAAAAGGCTGAAGCGGACGACCCAGACGAGCTGAGATAATTTCGCCTACTTTTTTCGCTTGCGGAGACGATACGAATTGCGTGAATAATTCTTCACATTGTTCCTGTGAAATCTCCATCTCACCGTCAAATTTCCGTTTGATATAATTATTCATAGCTTCAGGATACATCGCATCCTGTTTCTGCATTTCGTTGAACAAATTCAGAATCTGCTGATAGCGTTGACCGTTTTCGGG
>JBOFKE010000101.1:0-2745 GCA_051657185.1 Bacteroidales bacterium
CTGCAAGCCATTGATTTCGCTTTTCGTTATCCGGATTATTACCCTCCAGCCACTTATAATCATCTTTTATCTCCAAATCAAAAATACTATCCACAGTTGAATTATTCTCTGCATATGGATAATTCAACCCTGGTTTGACGCACGAACTAAATAAATATCCTATCAACAGGATACTGAAAGTGAGTTTATTCATTAATTCCCCAATAAAATATTAACCGACAACACTAATTTCCCCAAAGATAATAAATACAACTATATAACAACAATAATAATATAAAAAAACAAGGATCTATAAATATTGTATTCAGAATGAATCCCTGAGTGTTTTAAAATGAGTCGTTTGGTAATATTTTTTAATTATCTCCTTTCGTGATCTATTCTCAAACACTTCCAACTCAACCCATTGAAAAGAAACAGTTCTACTCAACTCTATCTCTGTATTAAACTCCAATGATGAAGCATCTTTATATAACTGATCTTCCTCTGTAGAATCTGTGCAAGATAAAAACAGCATAAAGCTTAAAAAAACACACCAAATCATATATCTCTCAAATCTAAATTAGTTCCTAAGTTCATTATTTAGACTAACCACAGGTGAATACTTATTGTTTAATTATAAAATGACAAATATGCTTTTTTAAGTTACAGCTTAGCTATTATATATTTATTCTATTTCAAATGTATTACTATTTATTTATCAACTTCATTTAACCCTGTTTTATAAGCTTTCTCGAGATTCGGTATTCCAAATCCATAAGAGCTATCAGGTGATTGAAACAAATCAGCTGATCCTTCGACTAACTCCATAATTTCTGTATTACTCTTTTCCGGTAATGCTTCCCACAAGCAAGCTATCAAACCTGCAATAATAGGAGTTGCAAACGAAGTTCCGTCTTCTCTGCTATAAAATCCATTCGGATGGATTGTTACGGGGGCTGTTCCCAGACTCACAACATTTGGTTTAATTGAAAGATCTGTCACAAAACCGTATGAAGAGAAGCTACTTATTTCCTTTTTCTTATCGACGCTTCCTACCGTAAATGCTTTTTGGGCATCTGCAGGAAAACCTAAGCCTCCCCAGGACGTTTCTCTTTCATTACCGGCACTTAACACTACAATCATCCCTTTCTCACTAGCTTTATTCGCTATTTGTGTACTAATTGCTATGTTTTTACCTAAATTGGTTTGATCATATATATTTATATCCTGATCAAAGTTCTGATAGCCTAAAGACGATGATATGATATCTACGCCACAACTATCGGCATACTCAACCGCATTGATCCAGAAATCTTCTTCAACTGGCAATTCATAAGAGAGGGCTTCACTTCGCAATAACAAATAATCAGCGCCGGGTGCCGTTCCTACAAAGCAACCGGACAAATCTGATAACATTACGGACAATACCTGTGTACCATGCTTTTCTTCACCATAACCTCCTTCATACGGATAACCAAAATCTTTTATTCCGATTATTCGGGACTGATTCAGCTCTGAAAGCTTATCTGCACCCTTAAAACCGGCATCAATAACGGCAATCATTTTCCCTTTTCCGGAAAAACCGGACTGATGCAACTTCTCTCCTTTATGAAAATGAATTTGATCATAAGCTTTTCCATAGTATTTGCGGGAAAACCGGGGATAGTCCATTTGCTTTTGCCTGTGGTAATAAGTGTCTGACTTAAATGCGAACTCTTTCCCGCAACGCTTCAGACCTTTAGACGAACCTAAAAATATCACATCCTTTACATAGTCATTCTTTCTCAAATCCTCTATCCGATTGTGATTAGATAGAATAACGCAACTATTATTCCACTTGCTTTTACTGATTATTCGTCCACTTGCTTTCACGGAGTCTAAATAGATTTCAGACAAAGGCAAATCTTCTTCATTGACTTCGATCTGGTATCTGCTCCTTCTTTCCAATGCACGTTCCGATAAAAATAGTATAGGATCAGATAATAATTTCTCATTCTCTTTTTTATCTGTAAACTCAATCCGATAAAAGCTCTCAGCGATACCTTTTGTCGTTGCAAATATGCTAATCAAAAGGTATAAGGTTATTAATTTATATTTTTTCATGTATTTCCGGTCATTAAAAAAGGATTTAAACAAAAATAGAAAAAAGTATTTAAATCTATAAACATTTTCAGATTAATCGTAATCCTAAAAACAACTTCGTTTTCCAAGATAGCTTAATTCAAAAACTTTACAGACAATATTTTGTTAAGCATATACTAACCTCAAACTATAAGATAGATTAATTATGAAAGCAAAACTTCTTACACTGTTCAGTGTAATATTAATGACTACAGTGTTTTTCTCATGTAGTAAAAATGATGATGACAACATCAAACCTGTTGATGTACCATCAGCGGTTACAGCAGCATTTAACAATGCATATCCTAACACAACTCCAAAGTGGAGTTTAAATGACACTTATTATGTTGCTGAATTCGGGAATGACAATAATGAAGTAGATGTTTGGTTTACTGCCGACGGGACTATCATGTTAACTGTAAAAGAAATTCCCGTAGCAAATATGCCTGCTGCAATTAAGACTGCAATCCAGGGCACAAAATATGCTACATGGACTTATGATGATGCCAAACTGGTTCAACGTAAAGGCTTTGATGATCTTTATAAAGTAGAGATGGATGATCCGAAGTCGGATAGCGATGTTACTTTATACTATACAGCAAGTGGTGTTTTAATAAAAGAAGTTCCTGATATCGATAATACACC